>JAIDYR010000043.1 GCA_029057985.1 Muribaculaceae bacterium
CAGCCGCTCATCAGCAGATACCTGCCCTCTTCGGGTTTGAAGAGGTCTTCCTGATTGGTGACATCCTTATCAAAGTTGCGCAGGGCATCAAGTGTGCTGAATTTCGCACGGTTATGCTCGCCAAACATTGAGCCATCCCTTGTGTTGGCAATCAGAACACAGGTGTAATTCTGACCCTCTTCACGGGGTACAATGATATTGATTTTATCAAGAGTATATGAAGTATGGGCTTCGCCATCCACTTCAAAATAGCGCGGCAATCCTACCCTCACGCCATGCTCATTATACTCGATTATCCAGAAGTCAGTTATTTTCTTTTCGTCATCAGTGGCCTCGAGATATTCAGTTGCACGCGATCCGGGGTCGCCTGAGCGCATCGGCACCACTGACAGCGAAAGGGGGACGGAAATTTCAACTCCGTCGGTCGCATCGCCGTCCAGATCATACAGAGGAAATTGATCTGAGCATGAATACAGGCATGTCAGCGGTATCAAGCTCAGTAATATTATTATTGTTGTGCGTATATCTTTGATAGTCATATCTTTCAAGATCTCTTTGATGCTAAAAAATTATTATTTACCGGGGAGCGTCAAACTCGAACTTCATTGTATCATCATCGCTTATCCATTTGTCTTGGACACCGGGGGTGGTGAAGTCATTGATTTCGATAGTCAACGATCCTTCCTTAATCTGTCCGGTGTAGGCTTTCGACACGGTAAACTTGTAGGTGTAAGTTTTACCGGCCTCCCAGTTGTAACCCGCCAATGGGAGCTCTATCTGACGTTCGCGCTCGGTGTTGCCGTTGACAGTGTAAGTAAAGACCATCTTCGCCTCCGAATCAGAGGCAAACTCTTGCGGCATAATCAGCAGAGCGTCAGCGTTGGAGAAGAATGAGACGAATTGTTTATTGTTGGTGAGTTTCTTTGAGGATGTAAAAGTTTTTGTCAATTTGGAGGCTGTAGCATTGTCAATTAGTGTCTTTTCTATTGTGCCTGTAGTCGCCGGGTTGGTACTGAGAGTTGCGGAAGGCGCCACGGTAAAGTTCGCAGCTGTTTTTGAGCCACAGATTTCCACCTTGTGAAACTCAATGAACTCATCCCTATAGTCGGGATCTGATGCCTCATAGTCGTCATCATCCTCATACATAAGGTCTTCGTCAAGAGCCGCCTCAATATTTATCTGCGACAGAAGATGTTGGAATTTAAAAGAAACTGTGGTATTGGAGAGGCCAAAATGAAATTTCCTCCTGTCGGTCGCGGCAAGAAGGTCTACTGCATTGTTGAGGTCAGACGGCAGTGTGTAAGTAAAGCTCAATTTTGAGTCATCGTAGGTCATATCAGACACCCCCTGGGGACTGTAGGGGAATAAAGCCACAAACCAATACTCTTGGCCCATAAGCCAGTATTGGGTGGTGCCATAGTTACACTTGGAGCTTGCATATTTCACCTCAGTGCCGTCAAAAATCCTCTTTATGCCTTCGAAGTATTCTCCGTTGATATAAACCTTGGCTGTATTAAGGTCTCCGAAGAGCTTGAAAGATTTATTATTGAAGCTACTGGTGCCTGTGTTTACGCTTGCCCGGGTGACGGCGGGAGTCTCGACATCAAACGTCATCTCCTCTCCCGTTGCATAGTCGGGCTCTTCAGGGTCTGACGCACACGAGGAGACAGCCATCAGTCCGATAAGCATCGGCAGTGTGATAGGCAGTATATTGTGTTTCATATATTTCAATCTGTGTTGCGACATATCTTGACATCGAAGTCTATGGAATTATCGTAATCTTATCAGTCACGTCGGTGGTGCCTCCGGAGTTAAAGGAGGTTAATGAAACTCCGGGAGTGACAGCCGTGATGATTGCCTTCCCCGGGAGAACATCCGCAGGGTCTTCCACGCCCACACCTGAGGAATAGTTAAGTGTAAACGTATATTGGCAACCAGACTTTAATGTCGTACTACTGGAAGGAATAGGGAGCGCGGCCCAACCGTAATCCCTTATCTCTTCGTTTGCACTTATTGTGTACGGGATGGTGCACGCCTCATCAGCGTAATATACACCGCTCTTCTTGTAGACACGCTTGTTGATCAACCCGGTAGACTTGTCGACGGCAAAATATATGACGTTCATATTAGCCGTAGTGGTTGTATTGTTCATGCTGGCGCCTTCAATGTAGGGATACTGCTGCATGCCGTCGATATCCTTCACTCTCAGAAGCACGCTGATATAGATTCCGGTATTCGCTTTTGTCTTATTCCAAGTTGAATAGGCTGCCGGAATAACAAATGCACTTCCAGCGTTTCCCATCAGCGATATTGCTTTGCCGGAAGTAGTATATTTCCCTCCATTTTTTATTTGAATGACGGATTCACCTTCCCGGTAAATATACTCCACAACTCCTCTGGTCGGTGTAGGAGTTTTCAGCCATTGGCCATTTTGCGTGGAGTCTTTTGCGAGGGATGAGATGTTGGGCTTTAGAGTGAAATCCAAATTACATTCGGTGTAGACATTTCCCAATCTTATGCCTGCGATCTCGACATCATAAGTGCCGGGATCTCCCCATGCTTTAAAATCGACACGTGCAAGCTGGTGCTCAAATTTGAGCGCCACACCGGAGTATAACCCGTTCTTTTTAGTTTCCAGAGCAGTGGCCATTACAAAATCCACGTGACGGGATATATCCCTGTTCACCCTGAATTTTTCCATCACATATTTGTAGGTGGCTGTAGTTCCCTTCTTGGTTGAGGTGTTTTTCAGGGTGAAGTTGGAGCTACCCACATCGGCGCGCTCTCTCAACACCTCAAGGGAGGGATAGAAGGCGAAAAACTTCAGCGTACCCTCTTTTGTGCCCGTATTTTGAGGCCAGCGGCACATCTCCGAGCGAAAAGCATTGCCCATGCCGGGGGTCCTGGTCACAAGCTGATAGTCAAAATACGCCTGCATGTTTCCCGAACCGTTGATAGTCGACTCATCCTCGGGGCAGAATGCCGTGACATGAAAACCGTCGTTAAGGCTGGCGGTCACGGAAGACTCGGATCGCGTCTCGCCACCGGGTAATCCGGCCTTGAAGACGATTTCCAGATCTCCATCTTCCCCTACGCGTAAAGACTCCTCCTGCGAGCAGGAGAAGAGTAGAAGAGCGGGAAGCAGAAGAAGCGCTGTATAATAAGATCTATATTGTTTCATAAAAGCAGTGTTTAGGACCCCGGCACAGGTATATTGGATGAAGAACCGTTCTGCCACCCCTTGACAGTCACCGTAAGGCCGACCTTGTCGCTGATGATGGGATCTCCGGCATTGGGGCCTTCGGAGGGCTCCACGTCAGGGGCATGCAGACCCACACCGTAAGTATAGTCGAGGGTATAGGTATAATAATATCCCGGTTCCCAGTCGCCAGTGACGGGAATGGCCGACCATCCGAACTCCCTGACTTCACTTCCCGGAGGCACTACGTATGGGGAAGTTAGCTCAGGATCAATAAAATAAGTACCGTTCTCCCCCTTATATAACTGCCCCGATTTTACCGTGCCACCTGCGTCAACCGCCAGATACACTTTGGGAATATTCAAAGCGTCCGGGCCCTGATTGGTGTCAGTATATGGATACTGCTGTTTGCCCTTTATGTCTGTCATTCTGATAAGAACACCCAGGTACAATCCTTGCTCCGAATTGGTATTATCATTTTCATAGTTCCAGGCTGTATAATCGGATGGCACCAGCATCGCATAATTATTACCTTGGGTACCACCCATAATCGAAACCCCGGATGCCGTATCGGATATCGTCACTATCTTATCCCCGGCATTGTAGACATATTTCACATTCTTTTTCTCATCTCCGAGAATCCAGTCGCCGGCTCCCGGATGAGGATTGAATTTGAAGGTTGGCTTTGAATATGTGCCTCCGATGAGTACGCCCGCAATCTCTATTTTGCAGTTCTTATTCTCCCCCTTGGCATTCACTTCGATACGGCTCAGCTTGTGCTCAAAATCAAGTCGGATGTCAGTATACATTTCAGACTTCATCGATACGCTTTTATAGGCTGCCACAAAATCGACCTGCTTCGAAATATCTTCAGAAACGCTGAAATCCGGTATTTTGAAGTCAAAATCGGGCGCATTGCCGTCTATTGTCGTATTATTTTCCGTACGGTCAGGCACGGGATAATAGGCAAAGAATGTCAGGTTATTTTTTTCTTTCCCCGATGCGGGCCATTGACACTCTTCGGAAGAGAACACACTACTGTCCTCGCTTTTTACTACCGATATATTGTCGATAAATGGATTAAGTTTGCCATCGACGACATCAGCGGGATTGAAAACCGTCACATTAAACTCGGTTAGATTATCGTTGCTGACTATCTGCGCACGGCTTGCGCTCTCCGGTAGTGATGCTTTAAAATAAATCCTGCTATCATTTCTCGGGGTTTCAGGCTCCACAACATCATTCGCACACGAGGCGAATAAAAGAGCTGCACCAAATGTCAGGTATGTGAATTTTATTATTTTCATATAGATTAGAAGATTATTTACGTGGCACAGAGATATCGGTGCTTGCGCCCTCCTTCCAGTCTGTCACATTGACGTCAAAAATCATATTTACCTTCTCTTCAACGATATTAAGGGTGATGAAATATGAGTATATTTTCCCCGCTTCCCAACCGCCAATCGGTGTTTGGGCTGTCAAAGTTTGCTCTTCAGAGTCGTCGCTACGGTCATAGACATAGGAGATTTTCATTATTATACCGTTATTATCAGGCTGAGGTATCATAAATAGCGCGTCGTTGTCAGGACACAGCGACTGCGTCTCGCCGGTGCTGACGTCGGTATTAATGTCGGCGATGAGAGTTCCTCTATCGGAGAGATCACTCCAAGAAAGAGCGTAATCGTCAGTTCGGATTCCGCTGTCCAAAAGCGGAGCCGGAACAAGGGTGAATGTAGCAGTTTTGTCGACCCCTTCAAGTTCTATCTTGGTTATAGTGACCGTCTCAGCTTGTCCTTCATATTCCAACAGGAAATTAATCCTCGACAGAGTGTGAAAGAAATTCAGATTGACAGGTGAGGCCGATAAATACCCATCGTCGTTATATTTTCTCCGATGAGTGGCAGCAATAATATCGGATAGTTCAACCCTATTTATTCGGTCTCCTTCTAACATGGGAATCGTGTAGCGGAAGGAGAGCTTGGACCCGGAATATTGAGAATCAGTGACGGTTGCCTCGGAGATGAGAGATGCCGGATGGATCGCTACAAAACTATACTCGTAATTGGGAAGCCAGTAGCGTGTTTCGCCATAACTCCAGTTTGCGCCATCATATTCGACTTCCGTATTATTGAATATCACAACGCGCTTGCTGTCGGAGTTGCCGGATTCCGCTTTTAGCATATCCCCGCAGACCGCAAAACGAGCTCCTTCAGTGTTAATATCAGCCGTCACGGAAGCACGGGTAGCGCCGCTGGTTGCAAACGACAACTCGACTCTCTCTCCCTCCTCGTTAACGATCGGATCAGAAGCACAAGAAGAAGTAACACAAACCGCGAGAACAGAAAGAAAGATGTAAATACTCTGTTTAGAATATATTATGCCCACAGGTCTTAATTGTTATTTTTAATTTACAAAGATAATTATTTATTTTCATTATTCCAAGACCAACCCCACAAATTTTCATAATATATTCTCACCGGCGATTACAAATTTACATAATATAACATAAAGCTATTATAAAACTCAAATTTAGGTGAATTATAAGCCTGATTAATAAAAAATGTTAACGATAAAATCGCAGGTTTTGAGGCAATTTCGATTTTTAAGAAGGAGCGATTCCTGCGCATCTCAACTGATGAAAAGATCGAAAACCGGCCAATATATGGGTTTATTATCGTAATCATTCAATAAATGGAGATTATCTCATTTCTTAGCAGACGAGTTCTTGATATTTGGTTAATTTTCTAAAAATACTTATCTTTGCACAAAGATGCTTACCCAACTAATTGATGACTTAGAGCCTGTTTACTAAGAACTGTTAAAATATCATTTTGATAGAATATCAATGATAAAATGCCCATATTTTGGCCATTTTCGCTCTTTTCATCAGTCGCGATGCCCACATCGCTCCTTCTTCAAAAATCGAAACTGCCTCAAAATCTGTGCATTTTCTCGTTAACATTCTTTAGTAAACCGGCTCTTAATGGTTTGAGACTTATTATGAAAATCATTATATTTCTCATTATCGGTATAGTGTCTCTTTTATTTATTGCGGGATGATAGGACTGCTTTGAATGACCGGGCTAAAGAATTTCAGAATACTTACGTTACCTTATATATTAATAAATAATGGAAGTTTGGAAAAGGATTGAAACTGAGATGACGGGTCTGCGCGATGAGACGGAGGCCCGGCATTTGATGCGCTTCTTTAAGTGTGGTACGGGAGAGTATGGAGAAGGCGATCGGTTTCTCGGTATTCGTGTACCCGTAACAAGGTCGATCATAAAGCAATACCGCAAGTCGGCAACTTTAGAGGATGCTCTTCGACTCATTGAGTCAGAATGGCATGAAATCCGCCTCGCCGGATTCTTGAGTATGATAGAGGTCTATAAAAAAGCTAATCTCGAGGATCAACGACATGTAATCAATACATATCTTTCAGCCTTGGACAAGGGCAACAATTGGGATTTAGTAGACGTAATATGTCCGAAACTGCTCGGAGATTGGATCGTCAAGCATCCCGAAGAAGTCGGGATACTCTATGAATTGGCCGATATGGAGGGCAACTTATGGCATCAGCGTGTCGCAATGGTCAGCAACTGGATGCTGATACGTCACGGGATATATGAACCGACAATCTGCTTGGCCGAGAAGTTTCTTACTCACACTCACGACTTGATTCATAAGGCCGCCGGTTGGATGCTCCGCGAGTTGGGCAAACGAGACATCACTTCTTTGCTCTGCTTTCTCAATCTCCATGCTCCCGATATGCCGCGCACAATGCTGCGTTATGCCATCGAGAAACTCGACGAACCGACACGCCACCGCTACATGACCATGACAAAAATTCCTCAATTCCCCAATTTCTGAAATAAGAACTAAATTTTACTTCTTATACTTTTGTGCTTCTGTCGTTTTTTATTCCTTGCATTTTCCGACAGGAGGCTCGGTCAGACTGATGCGGACTACTGTAGTACGTGAAAGACTCCGGGCTATTGCATCCTCAAAATGATCCATCCATGTGGGGAGAAAACGCAGGCAGAGGAGTCGTAATGCCTCGATTTTCTCATCATCATTTTCTACAATTTCAGCCCGCCCTACGGCTACCGCTGAATGATAATGTTCTGTAAAGTTCTGCTTCTCCACTTCGAAAGCCGGCGTGCATTTGCTCACGGCAGATAGGCTTACTATCGGTTGATGCCTCAGACAATCTATTTTCTCACCCTCATCCGCGCAGTGAAAATAGAAGGTATGTTCGTCCTTCCTGACAAGGTTGAGGGGTAAACCATAGGGAGTGCCATTTTCACGAACCATACTTACTGTCACATACGGGGCGCGGTCAAAGACCTCAAATGCCCAGACAACATCCATCTGCCGCTTTGCTTTTCTCATCGATCTCATATAATGGAGTATATAAAAATATTTCCGTGTTGAGCTTTTTAAATTTGCTCACCTGCCAATTTATGCCATTTACGGTAGCCTAATACTGCAATAACCGAATAGAGCAGATACAGACCTCCCGTAAACCAGAGGTCCTTATAAAAATACAATATCGCGCAGGCCACGTCCGCAATAATCCAGACTATCCACTGCTGAAGATATTTCTGAGCAAGCATCCACATAGCGACTACGCTCAGAGCCGTAGTGAATCCATCCGCCCACGGCACATTGGAATCCGTGAAACGAGATAATATATATCCGATCAAAAGAGTCAGACATATCGCAATAACTCCCATTGGCAACCAAACCTTCCTGCGCATTATTATAATACCTTTCCCCTTGGAGTTATCTTTATTGTCATTATGATACTTCAAATTTTCACTACAACCTCTATTATCTGTCGACTTCTGAGTATTCTCTCTAAGCCAGCATACTGCCCCATAAATGGATGCGAGTATGTAATAGACGCTAATCCACAAGTCTGCATATAGTCCGGCATCGTAATAGACAAAAATATAAATAGCCGGCATGATTATGCCGGCCAACCATAGCCAGGCGCTCGCACGATACTCTAACCATAGATAGATCAATCCGATAATTACGCCTGATATCTCTAAATAATTCATTTTAAGAGACTGCCACAAAGAAATGTTATAATATTTTTAGTAGACGGACTCTAATTCCGCAGTAAATTCATGTAGCCCGGCCGGTGTCACACTCATTACGATGATAAACTGCCCTTTACGATCGGCCGGTATGGCACCGGCCTGAAGGTCCGGCGTCTGCGTCTCGGATTCTACATATTCTGAAAGAGTCAGTTGCAGGTCGCTGCCTTTATATATTCCTCCGACATCAAACAAAGCGTCTGTCAGAGGATTGGCTCCAACTATCGCGCCCATATCATTGAGTTCTCCCAGAAGTGCGCTGCAGAATCTGCATTGCTCCCTATTAGCCTTATCGCGTTCGGCTGCGTTATACGGGAAATAGAATATATAACCATACCCTGCGACATTATCATTATCGTAGCGGGCCATCGCCTCGGATTCGGGCATGTGCCCTTCATAATTTATTGCAAAACCCTCCGATGCACTCATCCACTCCGCGCCATCTTCCTCTATCGGCTTCGCACAATAGCACTTCTCAGCCATACGGCGGCAGTCTTCTCTGTCCAGACCCGGATCTGCCACACCATATACTTTACTCACGAGATCTTCAGCAGATACTTTCCGTGGCTTCTGAGCGTTTGCCATCAGCGCGCCGAATATAAGGATTATACCGATAAGCAGCAGAATAAGATGACTATTGGAAAAGGAATTATCGCGAGCAATAGCTATTGCGACGGCACGATGATGAGAAGGGTTGGTATTCATAGTATCAATTGTCAATTACTTCATGATTACCAAACATTCTTGAATACGCAATGGTTCACACAATCGGTCTTCCCCACTCTATCCATGCAAGAATCCCTCCTTCAAGATTAACTACATTGTATCCTTCCCTGAAGAGCATCCCGGCAGCTTCTTCGGAGCGCCTTCCACTCCGGCAATAGACTGCTACGGGCCGAGATTTATCAAGTGCCGTTTCTGCTTTTCTTAGAAAATCGGGATCATATATATCAATATTTACAGCTCCTTGAATGTGTCCTTCAGCAAATTCTTCCGGCGTGCGGACATCGAGCAATTGCACTCCGGCCATGGCTATAAATTCCGCAAACTCATCTACATTCATATTTATAAAACTCGCGCTATCAAGCATAATCGGTTATTTTTTATTTCGATAATTCAAGCAACTGCGCTATCACTACCGCATTATTATGCAGGCGATCATGAGAAGAATAAAGCAAGGTCACTTTGGGTTGCTTTGCCACATCCACTTTGAATTGAGCAAAAGCAGGATTTGCAAGCAATTCCTTTCGATATTTTTCCTCAAACTCATTCCAGCGCCCGTCAGGATCCTGATGAAACCATTCCCTGAGTTCCGTAGAAGGAGCGATCTCCTTCTCCCATGCATCATAATGGAAAGTCTCATGCGAAAGTCCGCGCGGCCAAAGCCGATCTATATAAATCCGATATCCATCTTCGTCGGAGGCCGGATCGTAAGCTCTCTTGAGCTGAATTGTCTGCTTCATATCTATTAATTTTACATTTCATAACTGAAACGCAAATGACTGTCGGGATGTTTAGATCGACGCCGCTTATGCGATCTCCCAGCGGTCAATGAAGCGAAGGCGGGGACGGAGGAACTTTACTATCGGCCCGGTCAGAACCGCTACAATGACTGTCCCTTCTCTGACGCCATCAAGCTTACCCGCAAAAATCCAGGAGCACCCTACCGCTATCAAGACCAGAGAGACATCAAACATTATCTTAAGTGTCCCGAAATCCTTTTTGAATTTGCGAGAGGCAATATTCAATACGTATTCACCCGAATTCATGCAGACATCGCCTATCACCTCAAGAGTAATACCCAAAGCCATCACGAAGCATCCTGCTACGCAGGACCCGAGCCTAAGCCAATATGACTCAGGATGCCAACCGGAAAGCATCGCCATTGTAATATCTACAAAAACTCCAAACAGCAACGAGACCGGAATCTGCATCAGAAGATCAAGTCGATTGGCCCTGATTCCGTCTCTTCCGAGCATAATCAACTGGGCGATTATCAGAAGAGCATTCAGAATGATTATATATGTACCCATTGACAGTGCCGTATTCAGACTCCATACGTAAGGGATACTTGATATGGGCGAAGTCCCCATCAGAGATCTTGTCACAAGACTGACTCCCAATGACATAACAAACAGACCGACCCAAAATACTAAATACCTTCTGAATTTTTCTACATTTTTTCTTTGCCTGTATTCCATAGTAATGCGACCATTTAGAGCCCGTTTACTAAGAACTGTTAAAATTTCATTTTGATCGAATATCAACGATAAAACGCCCATCTTTTAGCCATTTTCGATCTTTTCATCAGTCCCGATGCCCGCATCGCTCCTTCTTCAAAAATCGAAACTGCCTCAAAATCTGTACATTTTCTCGTTAACATTCTTTAGTAAACTGGCTCTTAAACCCTTTTCTCCCGAAAACATAAGCAAAGTTACAAATTTTTTTGTAAATTCGCGATATGAAGCTCAAGGAAGTATTGACTGAGAAGACCCGTAAACTTTATCGGGAAGCTTTCCCTCCGGAGGAACGCCGGCAGGAGGATATGATGATTGTCGGCGACGATCGTTTTCACTTCCTTACACTCCTCGATGAAAAGAACGCTGAATTGGGGTTATTGTCATTATGGAGTTTTCCGGATTTTAATTATATTGAGCATTTCGCTATATTTCCGGAACTGCGGGGTAACGGATTAGGATCGGAAGCGCTGCGCCTCGTTTCAGATCCCGTAATCCTCGAGATCGAACCCCCGGAATCCGGACCGCAGGCGGCCTGCAGATTGGAATTCTATCTTCGCAATGGTTTCCGGATACTTGATTACGATTACGTCCAACCTCCCTACTCTCCGGGCTTCCCGTCCTTACCTTTACTCCTTATGGCTCGCGGAAATATCCGCCGGTCTCCGGCTGAAATAGCCGGGATTCTACATAGGATTGTCTATAATAAATTGGATTAAAATTATGCAAATCGATACATTACGACGACTGATGATTTCCTCCAGGACAGTACGCCGATTCATGGAAGAAAAAGAAGTATCGCAGGAGACACTGCGCAAACTTGTCGAGCTGACCCGTTATTGTCCTTCGGGTCGCAACGCGCAACCACTGAAATACCTTTTGGTCTCCGATACCGGAGATCGAGAGAAAGTCTATCCGTTACTTAAATGGGCCGGATACTTTCCTGATTGGGATGGACCGGTGCCGGGCCAGCGTCCTGCAGCTTACCTTATTCAATGTCTTGACACGAAGTATGGACAGAATTGTCTTTGCGACGATGGGCTGCAATTGGAGGCTCTCACACTGGGAGCGCGCACACTCGGACTTGGCACCTGCATAATCAAAGCTTTCGATCACGTAAGGCTTGCGGAAATATTCGGACTCGACAGCCGCTACGAACCCCGGTACGTACTCGCAATCGGATATCCGCTGGAAGAGGTAGCCATTGAAGATATGTCGGGAGATGAAGATGCTGAGTTCAAGTATTATCGCACCCCTGATGGAGTCCATCATGTCCCCAAGCGACCGCTTGAAGAATTAATATTCAATATATCTCAGGAGCATGGTCAATAAAGAGGCTGAAGAAATCCTTAGGAAAGGAGGCGTCTCTCCTACTCCCAATCGAATCCTGGTTGTCCGCGAACTCGCGGCTGCCAATTGTCCGCTTAGCCTGGCGGAACTTGAGCAGCGACTGGATACACTTGATAAGTCGAGTGTATTCCGCGTGCTCACTCTCCTTGCAAGCCGCGATCTGGTCCATGCCCTCGAAGACGGCCGCGGCATTGCCAAGTATGAGCTGTGTCAAGCAGACCATTCCGATGATTTCGCAGGCGACGACGATCTGCATTGCCATTTCTACTGCACCGAATGTCGGCGCACATTCTGCCTTCCTGACCTGAAAGTGCCGGATCTAAAGGTTCCGGAAGGATTCAATGTGCGCGGAGCAAACTTCATGCTCAAAGGGATTTGTCCGGACTGCGGATGATCAGTAAATAGTTAGGAGTTGGCAAGGCCGCGAAGATGCTCATCCGCCTCATGATCTCTACCGATTCCTATTCTCTTATCACTTATTCTTAATATCATATAACTTTTTAGTTTCGCAAGCGAACTAAGAGCCTGTTTACTAAGAACTGTTAAAATATCATTTTGATAGAATATCAACGATAAAACGCCCATATTTTGACCATTTTCGCTCTTTTCATCAGTCGCGATGCCCACATCGCTCCTTCTTCAAAAATCGAAACTGCCTCAAAATCTGTGCATTTTCTCGTTAACATTCTTTAGCAAACCGGCTCTAAAATTAAGACCCCGTTTTATAAAAAAAGCAAAAGTCCGGGCGGCGTATTTTAGAGGTCATTTCGCAAGTTGAAGAAGGAG
>JAIDYR010000044.1:0-2244 GCA_029057985.1 Muribaculaceae bacterium
TGGCCAAAAGATGGGCGTTTTATCGTTGATATTCGATCAAAATGAAATTTTAACACTTCTTAGTAAACAGGCTCTAAAAACAGGGAATTGCTTAACTATAAATTCTTATTTTACTTTTTAACCAACATTATTCACACCATGAATCTCTTTAAAGGATTCCTCGCCGGCACAGTGCTTGCAGCTACGGCGTTTTCATCCGCGAACGCGGCTACGTTTGTCGGAGATCGCTCCGATTTCCGCGACGAGACCATCTACTTCGCGATGACCACCCGCTTCTACGACGGCGACCCGAAAAACAATGTCCTCTGCTGGGACGGAGTCGAAAATCAGGTAGAACATAAGGATCCCTGCTGGCGCGGCGACTTCGCCGGCCTTATCGAAAAGCTTGACTATATCAAGGCTCTCGGCTTTACGGCAATCTGGATCACTCCCGTAGTCCAGAACGCTTCAGGCTTCGACTATCACGGCTACCACGCGATGGACTTCTCAAAAGTTGATGTACGCTACGAAAGCCGCAAGGAGTGGGGTTGCGAAAAGGACGTGAAGTTTGAAGACCTCATCAAGGCAGCCCACGAAAAAGACATCAAGATCATCCTCGACATCGTTCTGCAGCACACAGGTAACTTCGGAGAAGACACTCTCTGCCATCTTTTCGACCGCTCCGACGAGATCCGCAACCAGGCTAATATCGAGGCCTCACTTATACCCGATCAGGAGAAACTCGGCGGAGTTTCTTACTGGGATCTCCCCAACGAAGGCTCAAAGACCCAATACTCGGAACGCTTCAAATATATGAAGAATACCGATGGCCAGAACCACGATGACAAGAACTATTATCACCACGTGGCAAACGCATGGAACTGGGACGAACCCTCACGCTGGTGGGGTCAGATCGCAGGTGACTGCGTAGACCTCAACACTGAGAACCCTGCCGTCGTAGACTACATCGTAAAGTGCTACGAAAACTTCATCAAGATGGGTGTCGACGGCTTCCGTATCGATACTACCGGCCACATCGCACCTCTGACTTTCAACGCCGGCTTCATTCCCAAATTCGTGGAACTCGGCGAGAAATACAAGAGCAGCCGCAAGGGTGACGCTCCTTTCTATATGTTCGGCGAATGTTGCGCACGCTTCGGCAGCGTTATCTATCGCGACCAGCATGTACTCTCCAGCCACTACTATACCTGGAAATCTCCCCAGAATCTGGTCAACGAGTGGCAGTCTTACTCAGCCGACTGGTGGGCAAAACAGGTGGTGCCGGAGGGCGCTTCTCCGCTCGGCAACATGCTCACGTGCGAAAAAGACCCTGCTACTGTCCATAATTCCAACAACGTATTCATGCAGAACGGCGCATGGCACGAACCCGATTACTCCCAGGCTTCCGGCTTCAACGTGATCGACTTCCCCATGCACTATAACTTCAACAGCGCCGCTCAGGCAGTGCAGATCGCCCGCGAAGGCGACAAGTACTACAACGACGCTTCCTGGAATGTAGTCTACGTAGACTCCCACGACTATTGTCCCGGCCCCAACGATGGCGTCCGCTTCTCCGGAGGCACCGCTCAATGGGCGGAGAATCTCTCCCTGATGTTCACTTTCCGCGGTATCCCCTGTATCTACTACGGCTCAGAAGTAGAATTCCAGAAAGGCAAGACTATCGACGAGGGTCCGAGACTGGCTCTCGCCAACTCCGGTCGAGCTTACTTCGGCGAGTACCTTAAAGGCGACGTGACAGCTTCCGACTTCGGTAAGTTTACAGCTTCGGGCAACGTAGCCAAGACTCTCAACGGCGATCTCTCACAGCATATCATCCGTCTTAACCAGATTCGCGCGGCAGTGCCGGCTCTGCGTAAAGGCCAGTACACGTTCGACGGTTGCTCCGCCAAGGGCGGCTGGGCATTCAAGCGTGCTTACAAGGATTCTTACGCACTGGTTGCAATCAACGGCGGCGCTACATTCTCCAATGTCCCCGCAGGCACT
Source organism: Muribaculaceae bacterium (assembly GCA_029057985.1). GTDB lineage: Bacteria > Bacteroidota > Bacteroidia > Bacteroidales > Muribaculaceae > Lepagella. The sequence goes on from JAIDYR010000044.1 coordinate 1,984, forward strand.
TACACTGATCTCGTGACAGGCCAGACCTACAACGGCGGCGGATCAATCACTGTCAACGCCCCCTCCAATCAGGGTCAGCTCCGTGTCCTGGTCAAGGACTGGAAGGGTGGCAAGGTCGGCGTAGACGGCAAGTTCATCTATGATCAGCAGGCAGTGAGCCACGGCGGTGCTGTCTCCTTCACCGACCCCGGCACCACTCAGTATTATACACGTGAGGATGCCATCAAGGATCCGAACGTGACACTCAGCCCCAACGGCGGC
>JAIDYR010000044.1:2344-9844 GCA_029057985.1 Muribaculaceae bacterium
TCAGCCCCAACGGCGGCAACTTCACTGACAAGGTAGACGTCACAGTGACCGCCAAGAACGCTACTTCCGCATGGTATAAGATCGGCAACGGCGCCCAGAAGAATTTCACTTCGACAGCTTCATTCACTCTCGGATCAGACATGGCTGAGGGTCAGAGCGTAACTGTCACCTGGAGCGCTACAAACGGCACAGATACAAAGACCGGCAGCGTGACCTACACCAAGGTTGCCAAGCCTACGGGCTATGTCGCTTACTTCGACAACAGCAAATCCAACTGGGGTAAGGTCTACGCCTACACCTGGACCGGCAATGAACAACACCACGGAGCATGGCCGGGTAAGGAAGTGACCGAGACTAAGACAATCGAAGGAAAGACTTGCCATGTTGTATATGTACCCGTAGCTGAAGCCAACACTCAGATCATCTTCAACGACGGCAACGGCAATCAGACTGCTGACTTTGACTTCAAGCCCAATGGTCTCTACACTGTCGACGGCTTCCAGCACACTGTACAGGAAATTATTTCAGCCGTAGAAAGCATCCTTGACGGCGAAGATGCAGAACCCGAGTTCTATACTCTGCAGGGCATACGTGTCAACGAGCCTGCTCCGGGCATCTATATCGTGCGTCGCGGCAATAAGACCGCTAAGGTCGTGATCCGATAATATCCTCATCATCTATCATAAAAAAAGAGCAGCTTTCGCTGCTCTTTTTTTATGTATTATTGTTAATGCCCATATTAATACCCGCACCGGCTCGCCGCTTCGCGGCTCTCCGATACGGGCCTATCGCATAGCCCCGCCCTGCGGGGCCGTCTATCGTAGGATCTCGCAGCACGCAGCAGCTCTTTCAATTAGTTTTCACTATCGGCCTGTAAGGAGGGATTTGAGTTCGTGGAGCGTCGTCAGAGCCTGGAGAGGGGTGAGGTTGTCGATCTGCAGGCTGAGAATCTGCTCGCGGATCTGGCAGAGCAAGGGATCGTCGAGCTGAAAGATAGATAGCTGATAGCCGTCGCGGGCCTTACCTATCCCTTCGACGTCGGCTTTGCTTATCGACGGACCCGGAGCGGGCTTATCTCCCGCTTTTTTACTGCTGTCAGCTCCGGCCGGACCCGGAGCCGCGGCTGCCGATTCAAGACGCCGGAGCACCTGATCTGCTCTCTTGACTATAGATTTGGGCATGCCTGCCAATCGGGCTACGTGAATACCGAAACTATGCTCCGATCCTCCCCGGCGCAACTTGCGCATGAAGACTACTTTTCCGTCGATCTCACTGACCGAGACGTTATAGTTGGCAATCCGCGGGAAAGTCTTCTCCATTTCATTGAGTTCGTGATAGTGGGTGGCAAAGAGAGTCTTGGGGCGCACATGCCCGTTCTCATGAATATATTCCACGATTGACCAGGCGATGGATATTCCGTCGTAGGTCGACGTGCCCCGGCCGAGTTCATCAAACAGCACAAGCGACCGCTCGCTGAGATTATTGAGTATGGCGGCAGCTTCATTCATCTCCACCATAAAAGTCGATTCTCCGGCAGAGATGTTATCAGATGCTCCCACACGGGTCATAATCTTGTCGACAAGACCGATTTCAGCGGCTTCTGCCGGCACAAAACTTCCCGTCTGAGCCATGAGTACTATAAGCGCTGTCTGGCGCAAGAGAGCTGACTTACCGCTCATATTTGGTCCTGTAATCATCATTATCTGCTGAGCATCGCAGTCAAGATGCAGTGAATTAGCCACGTAGATCTCGCCCGGAGGCAGACGGCGCTCGATGACCGGATGGCGCCCTTCGGTGATATCTATATTCAGGGAGTCATTGATTATCGGACGTACATAGCGGTATTCTTCAGCGCAGGCAGCCATTGAAAGCAGACAATCGGCTTTGGCTATGGCAAGGGCATTCTGCATGATGACGTCGATCTTGGCCATCAGTTTATCGATAAGATCGACGTAAATACTCGATTCGAGAGATGCGATCTTGTCTTCGGCGCCGAGAATTGTCTGTTCGTACTCCTTAAGTTCGGGAGTAATGTAGCGTTCGGCTCCGACGAGAGTCTGCCGGCGGGTCCAATTCTCCGGAACCTTGTCTTTATGAGTGTTGCGGACCTCTATGTAATAGCCGTGGACGTTATTGAAACTTACCTTCAGCGACGGGATGCCGGTAGCTTCGCTCTCGCGCCGCTGGATCTCGTCGAGCGCTTCTTTACCATGCCGGCATATATGGCGCAGGCGGTCGAGTTCCTCATTATATCCGTCGGCAATATAGTTACCTTTTGAAGTATTGGCCGGAGCATCAGGACTGATAGCTCTCCGGATAAGGTCGCGCTCGGGAAGGCAGTCGCCTATTGAAGCCGCCAGATCGGTCAATGTCCTGCATTCAGCCTGACGCAGAATCCGGGCCGCAAGACCGGTAGCATCAAAAGAGAAAGCGAGCTGCTGCATCTCGCGGGGTGTGATACGCTGCGACGAGAGGCGACCGGCGAGGCGGTAGAGGTCGCCCACCCGGCGCAATGTCTCGCTAAGCGACTCCCGGAGCTGAGGGTCGCGGAAGAAATATTCGACTCCGTCCTGTCGGGCGGAAATCTTATCTATATCGAGCAGAGGCATGGAAATCCAATGGCGCAGCAAGCGGGAGCCCATGGGTGTGACGGTCTTGTCGAGCACGTCGATCAGACTCTTTCCCCCTTCGAAAGCCGGCTGGAGAATCTCAAGGTTGCGCATCGTAAACTTATCGAGATGAAGATATTTCGAAGAGTCGATGCGGCCTATCGAAGTGATATGCCGGGTGCGGGTATGCTGAGTAAAATCGAGATAGTGCATGATGCTCCCGGCTGCTATGACAGCCTCTTCGAGGTCATCTATCCCGAACCCTTTGAGGGATTCTACGGAGAATTGCCTGTAGAGTCGATCGCGCGCTGAATCGGAGGTATATATCCAATCTTCCTGCTCGTTGAAAATAGTGCGGGCCGTAATGAAGGTATCGCAGAGCTGACGTGTGCCACGCATTCGCAGAGTCTCGCGGGGATTGATGGAGACCATGAGTTTATCAATAGTCGCCGGATCTCCCTGCGCACATAGGAATTCGCCGGTAGTCAGATCGAGGAAAGCCACTCCGACATTCATGGTCTCAGGGCGGGTTTTGACCCGTGGCTTGCCGAAGTGCAAGGCGGCGAGAAAATTGTTTTCTCTGGCAGGGAGGGAAGTATCGTTGAGATTGAGACCGGGAGTGACAAGCTCCGTAATGCCGCGCTTCACGAGCTTCTTGGTCAATTTCGGATCCTCGAGTTGCTCGCAGATGGCAACGCGCCGGCCGGCACGCACGAGTTTCGGCAGATACGTATCGAGTGCATGATGAGGGAAACCGGCCAATTCTACACTTGTGGCCTTGCCGTTTCCGCGCCTTGTCAGGGTAATACCGAGAATCTCGCTTGCGGCTATTGCATCCTCGGAGAATGTCTCATAGAAGTCTCCGACTCTAAAAAGCAATATGGCATCGGGATGCTTCTTCTTCATCTCGGCATACTGCTTCATCAATGGGGTTTCTGTTATCTTGGCCAACTGGAGTTCAGGTTATGAAAGTTAGGGAGGTATAAGGAGGTTATGAGGTGGAGGGGAGTTAAGATTGGATTATAGAGGGATCATTCTGAGCATCCAGGTCGACATGGCTACATAGATCAGGAGTCCGACGACGTCGTTGGTGATCTGGATGAAAGGGCCCGTAGCGAGGGCGGGATTAATATTGAGTCGTTCGAGAGTCAGCGGGACGAGAGTCCCGAAGACGGTAGCGAAGATGACGACACAGAACAGAGATGCAGCGACGGCAAACGCCACGGCGTATGCGTGGGGCTGGGTTATGAGGACATAGGCAAGGACAGCGCCGGAGATGACAATGGCATTCATCAGGGCTACTATAACCTCGCGCCCTATCTGCCGGCCGGCGTTCTTGAGCTCGAGTTTACCATTGGCAAGACCCTGCACGACAATTGCCGAGGCCTGCACCCCGACGTTACCGCCGGTGCCTCCGATCAGGGGAATGAAGATAGCCAACATGGTGACGGCGGCTATCTGAGCCTCAAATCCCGTCAGGATAAGAGAGTTGACTATTCCGCCGATGATGCCAATCAGAAGCCAGGGGAGGCGGGCCTTGGTCTGGGCGAAGACAGAATCGGCAGCATCGATATCGCTCGAGATACCGGATGCCAGCTGATAGTCGCGTTCGCTTTGCTCGCGGACTTCATCCATGACGTCGTCGACCGTGATCTGCCCGACGAGTCGGCCGATACTGTCGATGACAGGCATGGCGACAAGGTCATACTTTTCGAAATCGATAGCCACATCCTCGATAGGAGTGTCCGTCCGGACCGATACAGGATCACTCTCCATGACATGCTTGATCTTGGAGACAGAGGGATGGGTCACCATCTTCTTCAGAGGCAAGACCCCTTTGAGTCTCTGGTCGTTGTCGACGACATAGACGTAATATATGTCATCGAGATCTTCAGCCTGACGACGAATCTCCTTGATACATTCGGGCATCGACATGTTTTCGTTGACCTCGATAAACTCCGTGCCCATAAGGCCGCCGGCAGTATCTTCGTCATATTGCAGAAGGTCGACGATATCCCCGGCCTGCTCCATGTCGTCGATATGCTGCATGACCTCCTCGCGGTCCTCCTTGTCGAGTTCCTGTATGAGGTCGACAGCATCGTCAGTGTCGAGCAGGTCGATGAAATGGCCGATCTGCTCGGGATCCATCCCTTCGAGGATTTTCTTACGGTCCTCCTCATCGAGTTCCATGAGGACGTCGGCCTTCTTCTCCTTGTCATCAATAAGATTGAAGAGCCATTCGGCCTCTTTGACGCTAAGATGGTCGAAGAGTTCGGCTATATCCGCCGGGTGGAGCTCCCGCATTTCGCGGCGCGCTCCTTCTTCATCGTGATTCTCGATGAGGTCTTCGATCTTCTCTATGTTATCTTCGTTAATCTCTTTCATGGATTCTTTACCCCAAAATCCTGTAGATTAATAACTCGCGGGCCTATATCAGATATAATTCGGCCGAGACGCTCAGGCCCTTATCTTCACAGTGCCAGACTCTCCGTTTCGCACCATGAGGTCTCTCTATCACGGGGTCTCAATAATGAAATGATGACCCTCCGAGAAATTCCCTGAGAAGCGACGTCGTCGGCACCTGATCGGCCGGAATGGGCTCGAAGTAATCGAGAAATTTAAGAAGCCGATAGGCTTCGGAATATTCCGGGGAATTATGCGCCACCTGACGCAAGAGGGGTTCGGCATAGTTTTTCATCACGCCGAGTTCGAAAATAAGGGAGGAATTGAAAGTAGCGTCGGCATTCTCCTGGAAGGGGAATATCCAGCGTTCCTCGCCCCGGCGCACACTGGGCCAGCGCCGGATGGTCTCTTTGGCAGATGTGTTGCGGTATTTATGGTCGCGCACTATGCGGCGGAGCAGACGATTGTCGGTAGTCGATATCCAGTTGTGGTCATCGATACTCAGGGAGGTGAGGGCGGAGACGTAGATTTTGAAGATCTGCTCCTGAGGGAGGGCTGAGGTCAGCTCCGGATTCAGGCCATGTATGCCCTCGATAAGAAGCACCTCGTCAGGCTCGAGATGCATCGGGCGATCCTTTTCCACTCTTGCTCCGAGTTCGAAACTATATGTAGGCAGATTGATGGTCTCGCCTGCAAGCAGACGCCGGAGATCCGAATTGAGGCGTTCGAGATCGAGGGCGTAGAGGGATTCATAGTCATAATCCCCGTTCTGATCATGCGGAGTCTTTTCGCGGTCGACGAAATAATCGTCGAGAGAGATCATCTTCGGAGTGAGCAGATTGGTCATCAACTGAATCCCGAGGCGCTTGGTAGTAGTAGTCTTGCCGGATGAGGAAGGGCCGGCGAGCAGGACTATTCTGGCTCCTCCTTCCTTATGCTTCTCTGCGATTCGGGCGGCGATAGCTCCGAGATATTTATCATGCATGGCCTCGGCGACGTGGATGAGCTGCGAGGTCTCCCGATTGCGGACGGCCATATTGAGCTGGCCGACATCGCTGACCTTGATTGTGCGGTTGAAAAGGATATGCTCGCGATATGCTGACAGCATCTTCTCCTGAGTGATGGGTTGCTGAGGCATATCGGGATTCGAAGCGTCAGGCCCGAGGAGCAGGAGGCCGTCGTGATAGCGGACCAGATCGAAGACGCGAAGGAAGCCTGTGGTCGGAGCCAAGGCAGAGTAGTAACTGTCAGCTACGCCGTCGAGGGTATAGTAGGTAGTGTATATATCAGGGCTGGTGCGGAGCAGGGTGACCTTCGAGTCAAGGCCCTGACGGCGAAATATCTCGATGACCTCTTCAGTGGAAGCCTCCCTTTCGATGAAGGGATGGTTTTCGCTGACGAGTTGGCTCATACGGGAGTGGAGCGAAGCGATAAGGTCGTCGGAGGGCTCAATGGTCCGGTTGTCGGCATCATAAAGATGGCATAGGATACCGCGCGAAATGGAATGTTCGATACGCAGGCGTATCGAAGGATCTATCGCGTAGACGGCTCGGTAAAGAAGCATACAGAGCGAGCGGACCACTACGCGCTGTCCGGCCGGCGATTGTGCCGACAGGAATTCTATCTGCTTGGGCTGATATATGGGGAAGGCCAGATTCTGGGTCTTATTGTTGACGCGCGCACAAATGGGAGTAAAAGGGAGCTCTGAAGCGAGTCTGACAGCGAGCTGCATGAGGGTCAATCCGCCTTCTACATCGATATATTGGCGCGTATTAAGGCAAAAAATCTTGATCATAATGGTCAAAATTGGGGTTGTAAACCTAATTTCACACAAATTTAACAAAAAAAATCGAATATTTCATCGAAAAATTTGTAGGATTTAAAAAAGTTACTTAACTTTGCAGTCGCAAAATGCGCCGAACCCCGAGAGGGTAATTGGAGGCAGTTGCAGATTGTGGCCCATTCGTCTATCGGTTAGGACGAGAGATTTTCATTCTCTAAAGAGCAGTTCGACTCTGCTATGGGCTACCAATATTTATATCGTCGGGGCGACCTGACCCAAAAAGAAAATTAACCAAATGGCAAATCATAAATCGTCATTAAAAAGAATTCGTCAAGCGGAGAAAAGAAGACTTGAGAACCGCTACTGGGCAAAGACAGCCCGCAATGCAGTGCGCAACGTGCGCAAACTTACTGACAAAGCAGAAGCAACAGCTGCTTATAACAAAGTAAGCGCCCTGCTTCAGCGTCTCGGTCGCAAGAACGTCATCTCCAAAAACAAAGCTGCAAACCTCTGCAGCGGCATGATGGCGCACATCAACAAGCTTGCGTAAAATAACAAATCTTGTGTGCGCGAAGCTCCCGGCTCCGGTCGGTAATGCAGCGACGGCACTCTGAGCAAGATTAAGGCCGGCCCATTCGTCTATCGGTTAGGACGAGAGATTTTCATTCTCTAAAGAGCAGTTCGACTCTGCTATGGGCTACTCCC
>JAIDYR010000045.1 GCA_029057985.1 Muribaculaceae bacterium
AGTGAATATGAACACTCCTATCTTCATGTTCCAGTGGCAGAACTCAATTCACCTTCCTTTTGACATCTGGCTTAACGTCGACGCTCAACTAATGACTCGCGGTTGGGACACCAATACTCGCCTGACAAATACGCCGTGGTATGTCAACGCGAAGATTTACAAAGGATTTTTCAAGGATGCTTTCAGTGTGACAGTGGAGGCTAAGGATTTGTTCGACTCTGCTAAGAGTAATTTCTATCTATGTAGCGACGCCGTTCAGATACATCAGAAAAATTACTCTCCGGGTCGTTCAGTAATGCTGACACTTCAGTACCGCTTCAATACAACCCGCGACCGTTATCGTGGTACAGGCGCAGGAAATACAGAGAAATCTCGTTTCTAATACTATATTCTTATAGATCTCGACCGCAATAATGGTCACGTTCAGCATTCTTCACTCGGAAACATATCCTTAAAAGAAGTCGCATAAAATCAATTAGAGTTTTATGCGACTTCTTTTATATATCGTGGAAAATTTGTAATTTTGTCATGTATGAAGAAGCCTTTTCAAATTTCTACTTTAGATGATCAGCTCCTCACAATCGATCTATATGCTGTTGAGGGGATAACTGCGACAACTACGGTAATTGATGACGAAACCGGTGATTCGATTTGTCCGGATTCGGAAATTTGCCGGATTGATATGATGAGTGGCCTGTCATACTTGAGCCGACTCTCTGTCTCTGATGCGCTGACCATCCAAAAATACATCTTCAAAAGAAAGATAAAAGAAGCAATCAAACTCACATTCCTATGAAATCGAAAGTTTCGTACAGTCGCTATGTAATTATAGTTACGACTATCATATCAGTCGTGCTATTCGCCGGCTGCATTGCGACTGTCAAAAATGAAGTCGCCTTTTTCCCGTTGCTGTCCATTTACCTAATCCTCATCGTATTTTCCTTGTTATATGCACCCTTTTACATTACGGCGGACAATAATGAAATCATATTAGGTAGCATATTGAGAAGAAAAAAGATTCAGATGAGAAATGTGGAAAGTGTTCAGCTTTTCCAACCGACCATGGGAGCTATACGAATATTCGGTTCAGGAGGCTTTATGGGCTATTGGGGAATCTTCAGGGAAGGCGACATCGGAAGATATTACGGATTCTACGGAAAAGCATCAGATTGCTTTCTAATCAGAATGAAAAATGGCGATAAATATGTCATTGGGTGTGCCCAACCGGGAAAGATGGCAGATTATATCAGATCGCAAATCCGGAATTGATAGAACCGATAGCCGTTTATTCCCCCCGATATAATCGGTCAATGAGAGCCATGTTCCCGGTTCCCTAACCCTCAGAACTCTAATCATTATTTGCGTTATGACAAAAGGACAAAAATTGAAGATGTGCGATTGGACATTAGCTATCCTGCTGCCGATTGTCCTTGCATCAAGCATACAGTTGGAAACGACATCAAGCAGAGGCTTTTCTCCGGTTATTTTCCATATAATAGTTGCACTACCTTTTATGTGTCTTGTCATATGGCACATTTATCTTCATTTCCAGTGGAAAAAATGGTTTACTAAATTTAGCAAACTAAAAGTTCCGACGCGCATACTCTGGTGGTTGTATATTCTTACTTTCATTTCAGGTGTAGCAACATCTATCCATTGGTTTTCAGAAAACGAACATAGTCCATTGGGTGGCATCCATGGAAAAATCGGATTTGTAATGATAGCATTTGCCATTGGACATACTATACGGCGTATAAAATTCTTCAAAACTAAGAAACAGAGCCGTTTCGCATAAATGTCAATGCCCATAACTTTGCTATGTCCTTCAGCAAGTTATGGGCATTGATATTAAGACCCCTCTATGTTGCAATCCTAATATAGAGGGGTCTTAATACTTTCGCAACTTATTTTCTTTAGTCACGATGTCTGCACATCGTTTCTTCTTAAAAATCGAAACCGTTACAAAATCCGTAGGTTTTCTTATTGACATTCTTTAGCTTGCAGGCCCTATGTAAAATCATTCTATAGATATATTGATTCTATAGAGTCTCATGATGAAGGAATCATAAAGCCGGTTGGAATTTGAATAGGAGAGGGGCTGAGATTCAGAGGACAAGACTGGAGAATAGAGACTGGAATTTATTATCGAGTAGAGAGATAAGATCGGAAGAGGGGATATCGCCCGGGTGGCGGAGGATTCCCGGATGGGAGGGAGAGGTCTGGATTATTGCGCTCTTTACAGCGGCCATCCAGCGATAACGCTCTTCGACGGGAAGTCCGGATTCGGGGACATCATTACGTTCGAAAATGCTCAGTTGGGTACGCAGTCGGTCAGTATCCGCCTTCAGACTCAATGCGTGTATGCGCTCTTCGTCGATATGGATTGCCACTCGCATCCATCGAAGTTTTTTACACATCATCATCAATCCGACGTTGACGTATTCCTCGCGCTCTATGTCAGGCACATAGCGCAACAGACAATATTCGTATATAAGCTTCCCGGTCTCCATCATTTCAGCATATTTCTTTGGCGTATCGCTTCCTGAGTAAAGATATGACTCTCGGCAAGTCGCTTAGTGAGGAATTTTTTATAGCCGGCCCTGCGTTCTTCAGCCGATGGTCCTTTTGCAGATTCATCCGCAAAGGCTGAGAGTTCGGTTAGCGGCGCCTCTTCAGATAGCCATTCTTCCGGGACAAGATCCACTATTTTCTCCAATGTGCGCGGAGTTATGGCCTGTCGCATAAGCTTGTCGGCTTCCTCCAGGCGGTCAGCAATGGGGAGCAGAGCGTGGCGACTGATATAGGGGAATGGATCGAGAGCGGCCTCTTCCGGATCGCGACCGGAATGATGGAAATAGAGAGATGCCCCGTTGTCGATCAGCCACAATTCATTATGCCATATCATCATATTCGGGTTGAGTCGGGTGCGGTCAACGTTAGTCAGAAACGCGTCTAACCAAACAATCTTGGAGGCCGTCAGCGGATCGACGGAATTTGCGGCAGGATCGAATGTAGCCGCTCCATCGAGGAAATGCAGTCCGAGGTTGAGACCTTCAGACTTACGCATCAGTTCCTGCACTTCCTCATCGGGCTCAGTAATCCCGAATACTTCATCAAGGTGGAGAAGTACGAGTTCGGGTGTCCTGAACTTAAACGCCTTGGCTATCAGTCCGCCTATAAGTTCAGCGACGAGTGCTTTTTTTCCATGGCCTGCGCCCCTCATCTTTATGACATAACGGAAGCCGTCGGAAGCCTCCCCAAGCAAGGGTAAGCTTCCTCCCTCGCGCAGGGGAAGAATATATCGGGTCAGTTCTTCTTCTCGTAATTCCATTTCCTGTCATTGATGATTTCGATCTGCTGGCGCACGCTCTCATCATGTATTGCAAGGAGGATAGTCTTCATGAAGTCTTTATCCATCTGCATTGCCTTGCCGGCCTCGACGCGGGTAGCGATGACGTCATTATAGCGATTGGCCTGTACGACCGGCATTCTATGTAGCTTCTTATATCGTCCGATCTCACGCGATACTTCCATACGCTTAGCAAGAATTTCAAGGAGATCGTTATCGATCCGGTCGATCTGCTGGCGAAGGAGAGTCAGATTTTCGGTAGTCTCCTTTTCGGCGCGGATGACGAGAGTATGCAGAATGAAATTAAGTACTTCCGGAGTCAATTGCTGCTTGGCATCGCTCCAGGCTTCATCCGGATCGCAATGGCTTTCAATGATAAGACCGTTAAAGCCCATGTCGAGCGCCTGTTGGGAGAGAGGAGCGATAAGTTCGCGTTTTCCTCCGATGTGAGAAGGATCGACGATTATAGGCAGATTCGGGAAGCGGAGACGCAGTTCGATGGGGACATTCCACTGGGGTACATTACGATAGAGATGCTTACCATATACAGAGAATCCTCTGTGAATTGCGCCAAGTCGACGGATTCCGGCATTATAGATGCGCTGCATTGCACCTATCCAGAGTTCGAGGTCAGGATTTACGGGGTTTTTTACAAGCACGGGTACGTCGGCATTCAATTCCTGAAGAGTGTCGGCAATCTCCTGCATGGCGAAGGGGTTGGCGGAGGTACGTGCGCCTATCCAGAGGAGATCTACTCCTGCTTCGAGAGCTTCGGTGACATGAGCACGGGTAGCTACTTCGCAAGCTGTAAGCATGCCCGTTTCCTGTTTTACCTCCTTAAGCCATTCCAGGGCCGGGGCTCCGACTCCTTCGAATCCCCCGGGCTTTGTGCGGGGTTTCCATATTCCGGCCCGGAAGATTTTAATACCGTTGGAGGCCAGTTGGCGGGCGGTGTCAAGGGTTTGTTCGCGGGTTTCGGCCGAGCAAGGGCCGGCGATTATGATGGGTTCCCCGGAAGCTTCTAACTGCGGGAAGAGGGGTTTCAGATCTTTCATATATAGATATTATTTAGCGTTAATGCGACTCAGGGCCTCGCGAAGGCGGTCTTCAGTAGCGCAAAGCGAGATGCGGATATAGCGGTTACCGTTAGAGCCGAAGATGAATCCCGGAGTAATGAATACCCGGTTTTGATATAGGATTCTATCCGTAAATTTCTCAACATCGTCGATTTCGTCCGGGATTCTGCCCCATAGAAAGAGCCCCTGCTGCCCGGGGTCGTAAGAGCAACCGAGAGTTGTCATGATCTCCTCTGCGATCTTGCGTCGGCGTCCATAAGCTTCGTTGACTTCATCAATCCAATCCTGACCAAGCGAAAGGGCCTTGACAGCTCCGAGCATCATCGGAAGAAACTGCCCCGAGTCAACGTTGGATTTCACTTTCAGTATCCAACTGATGAATTCCGGATTAGACGCGCACATAGCCATGCGCCACCCTGGCATATTGTGGCTTTTGGAAAGTGAATTCATCTCAATAGCAATCTCTTTAGCTCCTTCTATTGAGAGTATGCTCTGAGGTTCGGGATTCAGGATAAAACTATAAGGATTATCGTGGACTATTACAATATTATGGCGAAGTCCGAAATCCACGAGCTTTTGGTAAAGTTCGTGTGAAGCCGGAGTACCGGTCGGCATGTGGGGGTAGTTGACCCACATCAGTTTAATTCGTTCAAGAGGAAGACGTTCCAATGCGTCAAAGTCCGGCTTCCAGTTATTTTCCGGGGTCAGATCATAAGGGAAAATCTCTGCGCCTACTATTTTAGATACCGAGGTGTATGTCGGGTATCCCGGATTCGGGACCAGGACTCCGTCGCCCGGATTAAGGAATGCAAGAGAGATATGAGTAATACCCTCCTTTGAGCCGATCAGCGGTAGGATTTCAGAATCGGGATTCAGATCAACATTATAGAAACGCTTATAAAAACCGGCGTATGCTTCGCGTAGTTCCCCCAATCCTTTGGTGAGCTGATAGCCATGAGTGTCAGGCCGTCGGGCTGCTTGGCATAATTCATTGATGACTTCCTGATGAGGAGGGCGGTCAGGACCTCCTATGCCTAAGGAAACAATGTCGAACCCTTTGGCATTGAGAGAGGCCACTTCCTGCAGTTTGCGGGAAAAATAATACTCCTTGATGTGGTCAAGCCTTTCGGCCGGTGATATTTTCGGTGTATTCATGAGCTTATATTTCTTGCTGACATTCTGCGTATTCTCCCAGGGATTTGAATTCTCCGAGGAGCGGGCGGATTGCCGTGATAGCCTGATGATAACGTTCCTGAGAATCGAAGGTCAGATCTACATAGAAACGATATTCCCATTCTCGTCCGAGTATCGGCATTGACTGAATTTTAGTCAGGTTCATATCATAGAAAGAAAGAATTGTCAATATTTTTGACAACGCTCCCTGCGAGTGTGGAAGAGAAAATACTACAGAGGCTTTATTAATGCGTTCTTTTGGCAAAAGAAGGGTTGGAATTCTCTCTTCATGCGCCAGCACGAGGAAACGCGTGAAATTACGTTTGTTGGTCTCGATCTCTTTTTCCAGGATATTGAGGCCATAGAGTTCTGCAGCCAAGGCGGGACAAATGGCCGCGCGATGAGGAAGTTGTCCTTCTGCGATATCCCTGGCGGCTCCTGCCGTGTCAAACCATTCTACCGACTTGATATGAGGATGCTCCCCCAAGAATAGATCACACTGCATAAGAGCCATCGGATGAGACATGACTGCCTGCACGGATTCCAGAGTTTCTTCCGGTAGAGCCGCTATTGAGTGTGATATACGTTTCTTGTGTTCGCCGATTATCTTAAGATCGCTTTGTCGCAGAAGTTCATGATTCTGAAGCAGGGCTCCGGCAATAGTGTTTTCAATTGCCATTATGCCTACCAGCTGGCGATCGGCTTCAAGCGCATGAAACATTGCGGGAAATGTCTCGCAAGGCAAAGGCTCGACATTTATATGAGGAGCATGGATAGAGAAAAATTCGCGAGCCGCAGCATCATGAAAACAACCCGCGACCCCTTGTATTGTTACATTTAATTCCATAAAAGCCTGAATAGATTGCAAATTTACAAAAAAATTCGCGAGTATGCAAAGAGCGAGATAAGCCTAAGGCCGATTGGTGGAGTTAAGGGCACTTTGACTTGTTGAAAATTCGCAAAAAAAAATTGATTGTCATCTCGACAACCAATCTTCTGTTAACCTTAAAATCTAATACCATGAAAAACTCACTGCAAAGTTATAAAAAAATTTTCAAAAACAATGTTGTACAACATAAAAATTTTAATATTTAACATTTGTTAACTAAAATATGCCGTTTTTACATTGTTTCTCTGTTCGGTTTATTTGCGGGTGCGTCGTATTTCCCCGGTAGCTTTTTCGATGCCGTCGGCTATTGAGTTGAATATATCATCGACAGAACCGCTTCCGTTGATAGGCATATAAGTTCCCTCCTTAAGGTAATATTCCTTCAAGGGATGAGTCTGATTATGATAGACTTCCAGCCGATTTTTAATAGTATCGAGGTTATCGTCAGCTCGACCGGTCTGTTTGCCCCGATTGATCATACGCTCGATTAGTTCATCTTCGGGAACTTCCAGTCCTACGACAGCGTGAAGTGTCGTGCCGCGTGCATTAAGAATATCTTTGAGCGCTTCGGCCTGCGGTATAGTTCGTGGAAATCCGTCGAAGACAATCCCCTTAGCTCCTTTAGCCTCATTGTCTATGACATCTTTGAGCAGATCTATGATCAGGTCATCGGGAATCAGATGACCTTTGGATATATATTTGTCGGCAGTGATTCCGAGTGGAGTCTTGCGGGCAATATGGTCGCGAAGCACTTCTCCGGTGGAGATGTGATAAAGTCCGTACTGATCTATTAATTTGGCACTCTGAGTGCCCTTGCCGGAGCCCGGAGCTCCGAACAATACCAGATTAAGCATAATTTTTCAATCTTCGTCGATAACGTAAATATCATGGAGGTTGCGTCCCTTGCCGTCGAGATCCAGGCCATAGCCGAGAATAAATTTAGGCGGGATTGAGAAAGCCACATAGTCCGGTTCGAACCCGGTCTTGGATGATTCAGGCTTATGGAGAAGTGTGGCGAAGCGTACTGAGCGGGGATTCTGCTTTTTGAGATCGTCGATCATCTTGACAGCGGTCAGGCCCGTGTCGACGATATCCTCGATAATGACTACATCCTTATCGGTGATATCTTCCGTGAGGCCGGTAAGTTGACGGACATGGCCGGTGGAGTTCGTGCCTTCGTAGGAAGCATATCTAACGAAAGCGATCTTGCACTCATTAATTCCGATTTCGCGAATTAAATCGGCGGCAAAGATGAATGCGCCGTTGAGCACGCAGATGAAGACCGGTTCGTTAGCTTCCCCCAAGTCATGGCGCACCTCCGCGGCTACGCGCTTTACTTGCTCAAGAATCTTGTCATGCGTCAGGTATGGCACGAATGTCAGCCCATTGACTTTTACTTTATTCTCCATTATGACATTAACTTCGTGGTTATTCGGTTATAGGGTAATTCGGTTATGTTTATAGCCCCGCTCTGCGGGGCCGTGTGGGCGGGAGCGGCTTTCTTTACCCGCACCGATAACCGCTATGCGGTCATCGATACGGGCCTATCGCATAACCCCGCTCTGCGGGGCGAGTTAGGCGAGAAGCAGTATTAATAGTCCCGCTCTGCGGGGCGAGGGGGGAGGGCTTGTGCGGATGTAGTATCCACAATGCAAAATTAATAATAATCTCTCGCCCGACAAAATTTCGAAGCCCCCAATCTTTGCCACTTATAATAAAATCCTCCTGCACGGCGTTTTATTTTAAAATCAGCCATCTCATGAAGCGCACATTAATATATATATACTCGATCATATCGCTCGCCTTGTTGGCGACGTCGCTATCTGCGTGTAAGTCCGCAAAACTTTCTGAAGCCGACGCCCAGCTCGCGCGAGGTGAATTTAATGATGCCGCAAAAACATATCGGAAAATCTATAATCGATTGACCAAACGTGAAGATCGCCCATTACGTGGAGAGGTAGCTTATAAACTCGCTACGTGCTATCGCCGTCTTAATCAGTCATCACGCGCATCGGCGGCATATCAGAATGCAATACGCTATGAATATCCTGATTCAATGGCATATTTCTGGCTCGGTCGCTCTCTGCAGATGGACGGTAAATATCCTCAGGCCGCTTCGGCCTACCGCACTTTTCTTGAATGGAAGCCCGACGATGCTCTCGCAAAGGATGGTCTTTCAGCCTCACTGAAAGCCGATCAGGACAAGCGCAACAAGAAGACCTCGCGTTACGTGGTCAAAAATGCCAAGCTCTTTAATTCCCGTCGAGCAGACTTCTCTCCTATGTATCTTGATAAGAATCTCGATCAGCTCTACTTCACTTCTACGAATGAGAAAGTGAAAGGTGAGAATCGCTCTGAAATAACAGGTATGAAGAAGAGCGATATATGGTTTAGTAAAAAGAATGAGCGCGGCGAATGGCAGCGGCCGGAGCCGGCCGGAGGCGAACTCAATTCGGAAATGGATGAGGGTATCGTCAGTTTTTCTCCCGACGGGCAGACAATGTATCTGACGATGGCCCGCCGCTCGCCAAATTCCAATACTACGGTTGAGATCTTTACCTCCAAGCGGTCAGATGCCACCTGGTCGGCCCCTGTCAAATTTGATGTTATCCCCGACACTCTCTCAGCAATGGGTCATCCCGCAGTATCTCCTGATGGTAAATTCCTCTATTTCTCCTCCGATATGCCCGGCGGTTTCGGAGGCAAGGATATATGGCGGATTAATCTTCAGGAGCGAGCCGGCAGTCTGGAAAACATGGGGCCTCAGATCAATACGCCGGGTGATGAGATGTTTCCGTATATGCGTGCCGATTCGCTGATGTATTTCTCATCCGATGGTCATCCCGGTCTTGGCGGACTGGATATCTTCAAGGCTCGCCTTAACTCTACGGGCGATTTCTGGAGTGTCGAGGCTATGCCTGCTCCGGTCAATTCTTCAGCTGATGACTTCGGAATTACATTCGGCGATGGGGAGAGCGGATTCTTCTCCTCCAACCGAGGTGACGGCCGAGGCTACGATCATATCTACTCCTTTGAGCTTCCCGATCTTAAGATCACCATCTCCGGATGGGTCGTCGACAAAGATGACGAACCCGTCCCGAACGCGATTATCCGTATAGTAGGAGATGACGGTTCGAATCAGAAAGCCATAGGCAAGGATGATGGCAGTTTTAAGTTCAATCTCGAGCGTGGAGTAAAATATGTGATGCTGGCCGGCGCTCCGGGGTATCTCAACGTAAAGCAGGAATTTGAATCCGACGATGAAGAGGCCGATGCGGAGTATGGAGTTGATTTCATTTTGGCAGCTGTCAATAAGCCCCAGGTTGTAGAGAATATATTCTATGACTTCGACAAAGCGACCCTTCGACCGGAGTCGAAGGAAGCTCTCGACGAGATGGCCCGGATGCTTGCGGATAATCCTAATGTGACGATTGAAATGTCATCGCATACTGACCGCCACGGCTCCGATAAATACAACGAAGGACTATCCGAAAGGCGCGCGAAGAGTGTCGTCGATTATCTGATATCCGCCGGAGTCGATCCTAAGCGTCTGACATGGAAAGGCTATGGCGAAAGTCGTCCGAAAAAAGTCACCAAGCGTATCAATAAAGAGTATCCGCAGTTTGAGGAAGGCATCGAATTGACAGAAGAATATATCCTTACACTCGATCCGGAACAGCAGGAGGCTGCCGATCAGATCAACCGTCGCACTGAATTTGAAGTAACCTCGACCACCTTCGAAGTCTGGTAAAAGAAAAATCTGCCTTCATTGGCTTGATATTCATAAAAGTTTATTAACTTTGCAGATGCGCCCATGCAGATTGCAGGGTGCATCTTCGCCTAATTTCCGGCTACTGACCCACAACATCATAATTCAATGAGAAATT
Organism: Muribaculaceae bacterium; assembly: GCA_029057985.1. GTDB lineage: Bacteria > Bacteroidota > Bacteroidia > Bacteroidales > Muribaculaceae > Lepagella. The sequence continues at coordinate 10,375 of JAIDYR010000045.1, forward strand.
TTTTTAAAAAAATCAAATATTCCTATATAAAAAAGTCCTGTCTGAAGTCAGATTTTTTAAATGTCCTGTCTCCGGGCGCTTTGCTTCTCCTCGCCGCGATCGCTGCGCCTGTCGCAGCAAATGCTGATGAATTTACACTTCCCGCTGATTATTCACGTTATAAGGTCTTTGACAAGGTAGTGTTTTATGACGGCTACATATCCGATCGTATCGTGGATGGCGACCTGGAAGACGGCACGCTTCGGTTTTCCAATTATCACTATGCCCGTCCTCTGAATGTCGAAGAAGTGTTAGATCTCGGGTGCGACTTCCGATTGGAGGTGATAGTAGGAGCGCTTTGCGACAACTATGATCGTATGGGGCGTGTCATGCTGGCATTTCCTGAAGCCGGATCTGTAAATTACGATCCTCAGGCAGTGGAGCGTATAGAGATTGCCCGATTTATCACTCCATTCATGAATAAAAATAAGCTTCCCGACGAAGTGCCGTATATCTACGACCTTGATGATCTTCGTCAATTGCTTGCAGATCCTGAACTCTTATCCGGTCGGGATGTCTGGATGGAGGTGGAGATATTCGGGATTCCTTATGATGCCAATAAGAAAGTAAAGGGTTGCGAGCAACGTAATGACGTTTTCGCTGCTACCGTCTCATTCGCCGGCCATGAATCTTCGGCTGCCGAAACTTCGCAGAAAGCGACGAAGATTCCTAATGCAGGAAATCCTGCGGTTTTGACCCCTATCACAATTTCCAAATGTGAGATCCACGGGAATGTCAACTTTAATAATTACAATGAAGTGGCTACCGATACGTTAGGAGTAACCACAAAGACATTTAACTTTGATGTCCCTGCTGATCTGACAGATGCGCAGATTAATTTTATCCTGACCAATCACGGTGCCGGCGAGAACGGAGAGGAGTACGTGCGTCGTCAGCACCTTGTATATGTAGACGGGGATATAGCAATGGTCTATACTCCCGGAGGAGTAAGTTGCGAGCCCTATAGAAAATATAATACGCAGGGCAACTTTATCTATGGTTCGTCGCCCGAAGATGACTGGGAGGAATGGAACAATTGGTGCCCGGGGCAGGCTGTCCCCACCCGCAAGATTCAACTTGGAGCCATGAAGGCCGGTCGCCACAAACTGATGATCCGGGTGCCTGATGCTGAGTTTTATGGCAACGACGGTGATTTCCGTCCGTCAGCTTATCTGCAGGGAGTGACGTCGGGAAAGATCTCCGATTTGTCGGTTACTGATCTTATTGAAGATTCTAAAAATAGCATCTCACTCAAGGCCGAGGGTAGAGATATTATTATTTTGGCGGCAAAACCGATACTTGAATTGCGGGTCTACTCCTATGACGGCACTCTGCTTTTGGGCAACTACAATCCCGGCTCCCGCTTTACTCTTCCCCAACTCCCGAGCGGACAATATATCGTAGTCGCTTCTACAGAAGACGGCGATTCAGCCTTTGTCAAAGTGATAATTTAAGGGATTGAAGGAAAATATTGAGATAAATTGTTGAAAAATTATCTCGAAAGAGTTGTAATTTCAAAAAAATAGTTAAATTTGCAGAGCGCAAATGTTTTTTAGATCTCCCCTTGGGACCGAAAGGCATCGGTATAGCCGGCGCATAGGTATAAAATGAGGATGAAGCCCCCTTGTTTTATCCGACAAAAAGTTTACAACCAACCCAACAATCGTAAATTAAATCTAACCATAAATACAATGAAAAAATTTGCATTCCTATCCCTGTCAGCATTGATGATGCTCGCAGCATCCTGCTCCGATAAGGATGAGCCGGTTCGTCCGCCAGTGCCGACGGAACCCGTGATTACCGTACCCTCCGTGGCAGATCAGGTCACATTAGATCTGCCCGAACAGAGCTATGACTATGAGATTGATGGTAATAACTATCGCTTCAACTATTCCAACGGTCAATATCTGACATTCACTATGGAAGACGATGTTGAACTGGGTCGTTATGCTATCATCTGCAAGATGGGTGGCGCGTCAGACATCGTCATTCCTCCGACAGTGAAGGCCATCGGAGCTGAGAGCGGAAAGGAAATCGTGTGGGAAATTCGCGGCCTTGATCTCTATGACGGTGGCGCGGAAGGAGTGAAAAAGGTGACTCTCTCCAAATCCGTCATCGGCGGCTATAATAAAGGTGTCCTCGGAGCCCTGAATGCCGATTGGCTGCGCACTCAGATCGGCCTTATGCCCGATCTTGAAAACTTTGAGATTGAAAACGGTCTTCCCGGATTCTGCTCAATCAATGGAGCGGTTTACACTTCTGATTTGAAATCACTCGTGGCTGTTCCTCGCATGAAAAGCGGAGTATTCACTATCGCGGAAAATACCACTACCGTGCAGACTCATGCATTTCATTATTGCAATAAGCTGACAGGCATTACTTTCCCGGCAGCTATCAAGGAAATCGCTGATGAAGCCGTCATTTACAACGATATGCTTGTCCTCCTCAATATGGAGCCTGCTGAAGCGCCCCTTACTTCCGCTACCTCTTTCGGTCGCATGGCTCAGACTGCAGAGCTTCGTATACCCGCAGGCAGCAAGCCCTCATACTTCCCCGAGAAGCCCGAGTTGGAAATACCTGTAGCCCCCATCGAACCGCCGGAAGACAGCTCCTGGGAAGAATATGACGAATATCTCAGACAGCTCGCAGCATATAACGATGCTATGGAGGAATATAATAAAGTCATGTCGGTCTATACCCGTCCGATCGGCTTCCGCAATTTCAAGAACGTAGTAGAGACTACTTTCGAATAATGATTCTTTGAATCACGATTCATAAGATATCCTATAAAAGGGTGGCGATTTCAGAATCGTCGCCCTTATTATTTATTAAAAATTTTTAAATCAACGCTCCATATTTCCTTAATTATAAAATTTTTGGTAATTTTGTCAAGAATATGATATTTCATATAGCCCGCTCTTCGCGAGGCATTTAATTAAAGCGGGAGATTGCTCATAACAGAATAACCACGCAGTTAAAAATAACCGAATAACCATTTAAGTTTCGCTTGCGAAATTTATATCCTAAATCATGGTACGACAACCGGCTGACATAGCGCGCAAAATTACTGATGAGACAGGCATTAATCTTTTCCTTACCGGTAAGGCCGGGACGGGGAAGACGACATTTCTGCATCGTCTCGTGAGTGAGTCCGGAAAGAAGATCGTAGTTCTGGCCCCTACCGGAGTTGCAGCTATCAATGCCGGAGGAAATACCATCCATTCTTTTTTTCAACTCGATTTCGCTCCGTTTATTCCCGGCGTTTCCACAGCGCAGACTGCGGCAGGCAATCGATTCTCGAAGAATAAGATTGCAATTATACGCACTATGGATCTTCTGGTCATAGATGAGGTATCGATGGTGCGCCCCGATGTCCTCGACTCAGTAGATGCGGTCTTGCGCAGATTCCGCAATCCGGTCCGTCCGTTTGGTGGAGTGCAACTCCTGCTTATTGGAGATCTCCGTCAGCTTGCTCCGGTTGCCCAGGAGCAGGAATGGTCGTTGCTGAGTCGCCACTACGCTTCTCCTTACTTCTTTGAAAGCCATGCACTCAAGGAGGCAGGCTTCATGATGGTTGAGCTTACCAGAGTATACCGGCAGAATGATGAGAAGTTTATCAGCATCCTGAATAAGATACGTGATAACAAAGCAGACCTCGATACTCTGGCGGAACTCAACCGCCGGGCCCATCCCTCATTGATGCCGGCGGATGATGCCGACGACGGATACATAAGGCTTACTACCCATAACTACCGTGCTGATCGGATCAACTTCAACCGGCTACTTGCAATTCCTTCAAAAGGAGTGGATTTCTCAGCAACTGTGAAAGGTAATTTCCCCCGCTCATCTTATCCTGCCGATGAGACGCTGACGTTGAAGACGGGTGCGCAGGTAATGTTTATAAAAAACGATCTCTCCGGCAATCACGAGTATTACAACGGACTTATCGGCACAGTAGTCAGCCTATCTGATTCAGAAGTAATAGTGCGTCCTCGCCCCTCTGTCGAGACCGGCAGGCAGGCTCCGGATATCAAGGTAGGTATGGTCAGCTGGGATAATGTCCGCTATGAACTCAACGATTCAGGCGAACTAAAAGAGATTATAGAGGGGACTTTCAATCAATTGCCCTTGCGTCTTGCATGGGCTATCACCATCCATAAGAGTCAGGGACTGACATTCGACAAAGCAATAGTGGATGCCGCCCGCAGTTTCGCCCCCGGGCAGACCTACGTCGCGCTCTCACGATGCCGGTCGCTCGAAGGCCTTGTGTTGGATTCTCCGCTTCCTCTAAGTGCTATAATGACGGATCCGGCGGTGACAGGATTTATCAACCGGCATAATACCGGACTTCCGTCTGACAGCCAGATCGAAGATTTCCGCCGCAGCTACTACTTTGATCTTCTTATCGAACTCTTTTCGATCAGGGAGATTGACGACGCCTTCGACGGTTATTTCCGGGCTTGTGCCGCCTCTTTGCCCCGAGTATTTCCGAGATTCATGGAAATGGTCGATTCAGCCCGCGAGACGACCATGCGTCGGTTGCAGGATGTCAGTCTTAAGATGCTTGAGTTTCTTAGGCGAGGCAGTTCGCAGTTAATGATGCAGGGCCTTTCCGATGAGCGTATAGATGAGATCTATGGACTGATAGCTGAAAAGGTGAAGAGCGGAAGTAACTATTTCTTTGAAGGACTGAATTATATAGCAAAGATCGAGACCACGACTCCGCTTAATCTCGACAATAAGGCATTGCTCAAGAGGTTGAAGACTGCAACTCAGACCCTTCACGATTGGGTTACTCTCAAACTCCGTCTATTTAGATATTTCTCACAGAATCCCTTTGATCCCGATGAATATCTTAAAGAAAAGACAATTGAGATTGCAAACTCGGCAATTAATCCCAAAAAAGGAAAAAACGGAAAGGCGGTCAATATAAAAGGCGAAGGAGCATCGGGTAAAAAGAAAAAACCGGCGTCTAAATCCTATGAGGTTGCGGTGCCGTGCGATATAGAAAATCCGGATCTTTACAGGCGTCTTGCTGAATGGCGAAGAGACAAAGCTGAAGAACTTAATATAAAGCCCTACATGATATTCTCCAACAAGACCCTGATTGATATCAGCAACACCCTTCCTGAAAATCTCTACGCAATGCTAAATATTTACGGCATCTCAAATGCCAAGAATCAGAAGTTCGGACGTGACGTAATCGACATCATAGAAAACTGGAAAAATAAAAGATAGCAAACTTGACCAAATATCCAAATAACCGAATAATCGCAAAGTTAAAGAAGTTAGCGAGAAAAAATGAAAATTAAATCTACCATAATTAAATCTGTTTTACTGCGTGCCGGCATGTTTGCCGGCATATTATCCCTCGGCCTTACGCCCTCCTTAGCGCAAGAGAGCACCGACGGAGAGCCCCAACCCTGGACCGGAGATGTCTACCGCATCTCTCCTGAAGAACTCGATGAGAACATTGCCTTTCTTGATTCCGTAGGCGGAAAGATACTATTCAGCAGAGATGATCTCTATCTGATTATTCTCCCTCAATCTGCGTTTGATCAGCCGCAGGCTCTCAATAATGGCCCGCGTGGCGTAAAAAGAAAATATCCGAATCTCAAGCCTTTAAAAACACCGAAGCTAAAGGCTGTCACCACCATGGAGGCTGCTCGCTTTGCTAAAGATGCCAACTTCATCTATGAAGGTATCGGACTCCCCGGCAGTTTTGACGGAAGCGGGGTAGTAGTGGGGTTCTCGGATGTCGGGTTTGACGCATGCCATTCCAACTTCCTTACCATGGACGGCTCAGAAAGTCGCGTGCGCCGCTTTGTTCATTACGAACTTGGCGAAGGACGCATCGACCGACTTGAAACTCCTGAGGAGATTTCAGCTTATCGCACTGACTACGCACCACAGACCCATGCTACCCACGTAGCCGGAATTCTGGCCGGCCGTGGTGCCGACGGCAAATACATGGGAATGGCTCCCGGAGCTGATATAGTAGCCACTACGTCGGACCTTTACGATGTGGTTATTCTGGCCGGTATTGAAGAAGTCATAGCCTATGCCAAGAGTGTCGGTAAACCGGCCGTAATTAATATCTCGATAGGAAGTTACGGGGGACCGCACGACGGCACTTCGCTATTCTGCCAATATCTTGATAAATGTGCCGAGGATGCGATAATCTGTATCTCTACCGGCAACGAAGGCAATACTTCCAATCATATAGGGCATACCTTTACATCGGCCGACGATAAAATAGAATTCCGATGGTCAGACAAGCAATGGGCATATCTCGATGTTAAGGGTTATACAGAAATGTATTCTGAGGATGATTCTCCGCTCAAGGTCGGCCTTTATCTTACCCGCCACAATTCCAATGCCGATCGTCCTTATAAGGGTCCTATGGTAGATCTGGCTGAAGATCCGGAGTGGGTGCTTACTTCCGACCCCGCTCTTGCCGAAGCCGATCCGCGATTCCATTATGACGAGACCTACGCAAAGTATTTTGACGGAGAGGTCTATATTCAGGGAGGCATCGATCCCAATAACGGCAGATTTTATGCCCGGATAAGTTATGATACTGAGACTGAAGAATATGCAAGTCCGACTCAGCCGTGGGGAAAATACCAGTTTGGCGGGTATGTGCAAGGCGTCGCGGGGAAGAGAGTCGACATGTTTGGCGATGGCAGTCGCTCAAGCTTCATCAGTAATCAGGGCAAGCCGCGCCCTGACTCCGATATGTCGATATCCGATCTGGCAACCGGCAAAAATGTGATATCGGTCGGTGCGTATTGGGCGAGGGAGTCTCTGGAGATGATGAACGGCAATAAATGGTATGGCGGTACCCCGATGACAATATGTGACTTCACGAGCTATGGTACTCTCATTGACGGTCGCGTTACACCTATGACCAATGCTCCCGGTTCTCCTATTGCATCCTCCTACAGCGGGCCTAACGTCGCTCTCTCATCTCCCGATTATTGCGTATATGAATTCGATGGTCACTACTGGGGACCGGACGGCGGCACGTCGATGTCTACTCCCTACGTAGCCGGAGTTATTGCAACATGGCTTCAGGCGCACCCTACAATGACATCTAAGGAGGCTCAGGAATTGATTATAAAGACTAATGATACTGAAAACTATCCTCTTGAAGCCAATCCCCGCCATGGCCTCGGAGTCTTCGAACCCTATATCGGACTTAAAGAACTCGTGGCGCGTGGCTATACGGATGTAGAGACCGTGCTTGCGCAATCAGTATTCGCAAAATACTCCGGTGGAGTGCTTCACATCAACAATCCCGATGCCAGGGATCTGCGCATAGATGTGTATTCTGTCGATGGCAGTCGAATTTCCGGCCTGACACCCGGAAATCCGGAAGTGCTGACGCTAAGGCGCGAAGAGCTATGTCCGTCTGTTGACTCCGGGATTGCACTCTGTCGTATTTCCGCACCCGGCACATCAGCCCAACTTCTCAAAATAACTCTATAATCCAAGGATCTGGAAGTTTAAACTATCCCACATATACATAATTCCCAACAATCGAAAATTATGTAGTCAACTCAGTTAGCGAAGTTGAAGAATTGATAAATACAAATAAAATAAAAGGTCGCTTTGCCCCGTCGCCCTCGGGAAGGATGCATTTAGGTAATGTCTGCGCCGCCCTGCTCTCATGGTATAGCGCCAAGAGCCGGGGTGGCGACTGGCTTTTGCGCATCGAAGATCTCGATCCCCAGCGCTCACGCCGGGAATATGCCCGTCAGATTGAAGATGATCTGATCCGGCTCGGGCTTGAATGGGATGAGGGAGGCATTGAGGGACGTGGCAACGCAGGCCCATACGTGCAGAGCGAGCGCGGGGAAATATACGAAGAAGCGCTTCGAAGGCTCGCTGAACTCGGATTGACCTATCCATGCTATTGCACCCGGGCTGACATAATGGCAACTCAGGCCCCTCATCAGAGCGACGGGCGCATCGTGTATTCAGGTAAATGCCGTCCTAAGGACTTTGAGATTGGTTTGCAATCAAGGACGGGGCAAAAAGCTGCAGATTCAGAGGATTTGACGTTGCGGTCATCGGAACGCCGACCTTCGACGCGGATAATGGTCAAGGATGAGGATATATGTTTTGTCGACAGAATCTGCGGAGCCCGGAGGGTGAATCTCGCAGAGCATTGCGGTGACTTTGTCGTGAGAAGAGCCGACGGCGCCTGGGCATATCAGTTGGCTGTTGTTGTCGACGATGCCCTGATGGGAGTGACGGAGGTGGTCAGAGGAGAGGATCTTCTTCTTTCATCCGCCCAGCAGATTTATCTTTATCGTCTTCTCGGCTATCAACCCCCTGAATTTGCACATTTCCCGCTTATAGTCAATTCCGCAGGTCAGCGCCTTTCCAAGAGGGATAAGTCGCAGAGCCTCGAATATCTCTTCCGTCATTTTTCACCGGAGGAGATCATCGGCCAAGCCGCCATGCTGACCGGACTCCGGAGAGATGCAACGCCGTTGAAGCCCGAGGATTTGTTGTAGAGAGAAGAGAGAACAAAACATACCGAATGAGTGTTATACGGATAAATTAGAGTAAATACTTAAAATATTATTGAAAATGAAAAAGTTACTCCTCACGCTTATATTAGCTGTCACATTCGGTGGCGTTGCCTTTGCCGATACCTACTCTCATAGTGATGCGGTTTTGCCGGAAGCGGCCAAGTCTGTAATAAAGAAAAATTTCAAGGCTGACGTATCTGTAGTCAAGATTGATAAAAACCTCGGCCGGGTGAGTGAATATGAAGTCATTCTGAAAGATGGATCGGAGGTGACGTTCGATTCAAAAGGTAACTGGAAGGATGTAGAGGTTGCAGCTGATAAATCCGTGCCGTCAAGTTTCTTACTGAAACCCATCCAGGAATATGTCAAGAAGAATCATCCCGGTCAGAATATTGTAGGTGTAGAGAAAGAGCATAACAAGATCGAGGTGACCCTTGCTAATGGCGTAGAGATGAAATTCGACGCCGCCGGTAAATTCTTGAAGTACGACTAATCGCGCTCTTGATGGGACGCAAAGCCAAACCATTACAAGAGCAAGTGGCGCTTCTGCAGAAGCGCGGAATGATTATTGCCGAGCCTGAAAAGGCCCGGCAAATTTTGCTTGAGATAGGGTGGTATAGAATGAGCTTTTATTGGTTTCCGTTCGAGACCCGGTATCCCGACCGGATGAATCCTACCCATCAGTTCAAACCGGGCACCCGTTTTGAAGATGCTTTGCTCCTCTACGCATTTGATTTCAATCTCCGCCATGCTCTCCTGAAGCCACTCGAACGCATAGAGACTGCATTCCGCACATATCTGATATATCACGTCTCATCACGCTATCCGGATCGCCCCGAATGGTTTGCCGATCCTAAAGTCGTATCGGCTGCTCATGCGCGCAATTTCGACAGGTCGATATATTCCGTCTTGCGCAGGACGCAACCTGAAATCGAGCTTCATCACCGTCGTTTCCCACGCGACCGCTACGCGCCCGCATGGAAGACGCTGGAGTTTATGACCTTCGGAGCATTATGGACACTTTATCTATCTCTGAACTCTGATTCGCTGCGTTTGGACGTGGCGCGACATTTCGGAGTCCATAATCCTGAGGTCTTCAATAACTATATGGATATAGTGAGAGACCTTCGCAACTATTGTGCTCACGGCAATATCCTCTATTCATTCAAGCCCGGCAGGATATTAAGAGGACCTGTCAATGGCGGGAAATGCGAACCACCCCGCAACTTACGCGGAGCGCTGATGGTAGTAGATCATTTTCTCGGGATCGTCTCCGAACGACTGAGGAAAGAATTGGCCGACGAAACGTCGCGTCTGATAGAACAATTCAGCAAATCGCGCGGCACAGCACGGCTCCTCTCCGGCATCTTCAAAACGTAAATAATGACCGGGCGCAATGCGCCGATATAAAACTTAAGTTATTCAGAATAGACTGCATATTTTGCATAATTGGCTAAAAAATTGTATCTTTGCGGAAAGGTAGAGATTGATATGGGGTCGCGTGAATCGATCCGCGACAATATAGCTTAACTAAATAATAACTAAATTCTTACTAATCAATTACATGAAATTCTCACAACTGTTGAGTGTAATTACTCCGCGTTGCCTTTTGGCAGCAGGGGCGTTCATGCTCATGGCAGGTAATATGGTTGAGGCAGACGCTACGGTCATCTATATGCCCCATAACCTGCCCGGAGAGAGCGATTGGACTTTCGATCATCCGATGACGCCATCGGAGACCGAACCTAACACTTGGACAACTACTCTTGCTCTCCACAATTGTCAACCCGGTACTGCACCTGACACTTCCGCATGGTTCACCTTCTATAATATTCCCGTTACAGGTTGGGGAGCTACAAGCAATCGGTTTGGAGGTGAAGCGAATCAATTGGAGACGACCTCCGGGACTGTATATACGGCTACTATCAATAATGATAACTGCTTTGTCATTAATCGAGACGGAACATACGAAATAACTTTCAAACTCGCCGATGACGAAAAATCGGCTGCCATAACATTCAATCGTATAGGGGATTATAACGAGGAACTGGACCCTTTACTTCCTCCGGTTAATCCCCCTGTGATAGATCCTACGGGTAAGTCCTACTGTTACTTCTATAACTCTGCTAACTGGTCAGAGGTTAAAATATGGGCTTGGGATGACAGTAGAAACTATACCGGAGGCACCTGGCCCGGCGTGGATATGACGCTTAATGGGGATGGTTTCTATTATTGGGAAACAACAGAAGGTACGCCCAAACAGATAATTATTTCTAATGGTGAAGGAGTTAAAGCCGGTGGCGATCTTGATTTCGTAAATGGAGCGTACTATAAAGTCGACGGAAACTATCAAATGGATCCTCCTGAAATCGTCACTCCTCCGATTATTGATCCGGATGATCCGGAAGATCCTTCCGGTAACTTTGAAAATGGAAAGTTTATCCCCAAGGAGTCAGATGCCAATTATTCCACTTATTTTCCGACTGACAAAGAATACGTATTTTTCGTAAATGAAGATAATTGGGATCCATATCTATATGCCTGGATAAAAGATACCGAAATCAAAGCCTCTGCTTCTTGGCCCGGTGATCAGATGAAACGTTATAAAGGGAATGTCTACATTTGGCAGAACAATTCGGAGATCACTGCCTCCATGCTCATCATAAGCAACAATGGGGGTACAAAAGCGGGGAATAAAGATCTTGATTTCTATAACCATGCGACCTACTATAAAGATGGCAGTCATAAAGGGGGAACTATCGTTCTTCCTCCTCAACCTTCCGACAATGCAGGGGCGGTCACTGACTGGAAACTTGAGAATGGCGTCGTAGAGATGATCTGCGAGAAAGCTTCTATCTTTATTACTCCGTATTCAGATAAGATTGTCAAAGTATTCACTTTGCCCGCGGGTTCGACTGCTCAGGAGCGAAAATCGATCACTGTAGTTGCCGAGCCGGATCCGTCGTTGTCGATTGACGTTGTGGAGCACACCTCAAACTATGTAATATCTGTAAATGGCACTGCTATACAGATTGCCGTAGAGAAGGCCACAGGCCTCCTCTCATTCTCGGAAACGACTTCAGCAGGACCCACCCAGAAGCTCTCTGAATATCGCTATCTTGATAACGTCACTCATACCGTATCCCTTATTGCGCCGGAAGAGGATGTCGCATTCTATGGAGGTGGTCCGAGCAGTAGAGCGGGATCTATTAAGAATCAGACTATTATAATGAATAATAAGCAGAAGTGGGGATGGAATGCTGATTATAACGGCGAGCATAATATCGAGATCCCTTTCGTAGTCTCCACTTCAAATTATGGTGTTCTTTTCGATGATCATTACCGTTATGCAAAGATGAGTCCTTCATCCGCGGGGATCACGTATGAATCCGGATCAGCGAATCCTATAAGTTATTATTTCATCGGGGGCGAGAATATGGATGAAGTTGTCGCCAATTATACCGGCCTTACAGGACGTCAGCCTCTTCCTCCTTACTGGAGTCTGGGATATATTTCTTCAAAGTATGGTTACTATTCATTTGATGAAGGCGACCAGGTTATTTCAAATATCAGAGCCACGCAAATTCCGCTTGACGGAATAGTATATGACCTTTATTGGCAGGGTGATGATGAATATCATCTCGGAACACTTAATTGGGGTAATCGCTTCCCCAATCCTTCAGCCAAACTATCTGAATGGAAGAATAAAGGGATTCATACGGTGCTGATTACAGAGCCATATTTTACCGATCGGTGCACCAACTGGAGCTTCCTCAAGAATAGCGGTTATTTAGCCGACTCTCATGTTTCTGATAATGATAATATGAATTGGCTTCATCCCAACAGAGATGTAGGTCTGATAGATGCTTCGAATCCGGATGCTATGGACTGGATGTATAAGTTCTATAAAGACCGCACCAGCGAAGGAGTCGATGGATGGTGGCTCGACCTTGGAGAGCCGGAAGGCTATGATGATGATTCAGTGCATAAAGGAGGTACTCCTAACCAGGTCCACAATGAATTCGGCCAGATATGGGTCGGTCATATCCATGATTGCCTTACGAGAGATTTCGGAGAAATGCGCCATTTCATAATGCCGCGAGCCGGCACGTCAGGTATGCAGCGTTATTCAGCCTTTCCCTGGACCGGAGATATCCATCGATCATGGTCAGGATTTGAAGCTCAAATCCCGTCTTTGATGAATATGTCAATGGCCGGTCTTTCCTTCGTAGGTAGTGATGTGGGCGGTTTTGCCTGTATGCCTGACGGATATACTAATGCTAAACTCTATCTGCGTTGGGTGCAATTCGGAGCGCTTTCTCCAATGTTGCGTACTCACTCCAAATTTTCACCCGAGCCGTACCATGATGTGTATAATTCAATTTTGCCTGACGTTCGCAAAGCGATAAACCTTCGATATCGACTCTTACCATACGTATATACCCTGGCATATGAGAATTCTGCGTTCGGATTTCCAATGGCGCGACCCGCGTGTGCATTCGACCGGGATAAATACATGCTGGCAGAAAATAATGACTCTTATCTATGGGGGCGTGATCTTTTCGTGGCCCCGGTGCTGACAAATAATGATTCGCGTCAGATTACTTTCCCGGAGGGTGAGTGGGCAGATATGAATGATGTGCTCAAAGCGGGTACAGCCTCACCGATCGAACCTCATGTATATTCCGGCCACTCGGTTGAAAATTATTCAGCACCGCAGGACAGGATTCCGTTCTTCATGCGTAAAGGTAGTTTCATACCGATGTTTACCCAGACCAACGAGAATGCAGCTTCTCTGACTGATATGCAGTTTCAGAGCACGTCTGATCTCAATTATAATGATCTGACTGTCTATCATTACCTTTCGGCGGATACCGACGGTGACCATACGAGCATAATGTATCAGGATGACCGTTCTTCGCGCTCTTCTCTGGAGACCGGGAAATATCTAATCACTAAATTCACAAGTCATTATGTAGGTGGTGAAGGAGGGAGCGAAGGTCAGCTCTATAATATCACTATCAGTCAGGAGGGCGACGAAAGCGTAGCCGATGAGACCCGTACTATACATTTCTATTGCTTCGGTTATGATGGGTCGGATATTCATGGCCTTATGGTAAATCTGCCGGAATCCGAGCCGCAGGAACCTCAGCCTCAGGAAGCGAGAGCCCGCAGGCAGCCCGGAATTTCCACTCTGGCCGATGATGAGGATGATGTAGTGGAAAGATTCCAACAATACGTGAAACCTTCGCTTCAGGAGGCTCAGCAATCGGATGGGCATGCTATCTATCATGATAAAGACCACAACATGCTTTACGTTAAAGCTGCGAATATCCCGACCAAGGGAGATATCCTTCTCGAAATGGGTTCGATACCGACCGCTATCACAGACGTAATGACTTCCGGCGTAACTATCAGCTACGTTGCAGGGCAGTTGAATTACTCTGTCGGCAATCATGCCAAGGAAGCTGTTATTGAGATCTATTCCGCTGATGGCCGACTTCTGTCAACTGTCACTCCGACAGTATTTGATGGCCACGTCAACTCTGTCGAGGCTCCGGACGCCGACGGCTTCTGTATAGCCCGACTCACAGCCCGAGACGCTTACGGCAATGTCAAGACTGCCACTTGCAAATACTTCGTCAGATAATAATCTAATGATTTTAATATCCGGGCGCCGGCCATATAGGCTGACGCCCGGATTTTTATTTATGAACATACGCCGCTCCCCCCACGTTTAAAATTATGATAAGATAAAATTATGCTCAGACTATAAGAAAGTAAACTAAGCTTTTTATGATACATTTTTTGCAGACTCATCCATTGATAGCGGTATTCCTAACAGTCGGGATCGGTTTCTGGTTGGGGAAGAAGCGTATCGGAGGCTTCAGTCTTGGGGCGGTAGCCGCTACGCTGATTGTCGGAATACTGATCGGTCAGCTGAAGATTGAGTTGCCCGACGTATTGAAGACTGTATTCTTCCTGTTTTTCCTCTTTGCCACGGGCTATAGCGTCGGTCCGCAATTCTTTCGTGCGATGAAGGGTCCCGGATTGAAGCAGGCCGCTTTCGCTGTTGTCGAGGCCGTAGTATGCGCAGGTCTGGTAATCGGCGCGTCATTCTTGATGGGATACGACAATGGCATCGCTACGGGGCTATATGCGGGCACTCAGACAGTATCTGCATGTCTGGGTATGATAGGTGACACTGTGCGCGAACTCCCCGTCGATGAGGAACAACGCAGTTATCTACTGATGATAATCCCGGCGTGCTACGCTGTGACTTATGTCTTCGGTACTGTCGGCACGGCTTGGTTTCTCTCTTCGATTGCTCCCAAGATGATGGGAGGCCTTGATAAAGTCCGCGAGGATGCTGCCAAGGTAGAGGATGAGATGGATAATGAGGCGCATCTCGGGCCGGGTCAGATAAAGGCTTTGCGTTCGGTTTCGTTCAGGGCTTATGACGTAGAGAGTGCTTTTTTTGACACTCCAAAAAAGATAGTAGAGGTCGAGCAGCATTTTGCCGATCAGGGATGGCGGGTTTTCGTTGAGAGAGCGCGCATTAAGGGAAAGATTGTCGATCCCGGGGAAGAAGTGGTCATCTCAAAAGGTGATCATGTAGTGTTAGGCGGACGCCTGGAGGAGATTGTCGATCTCCAATCGCGTCTGGGATCTGAGGTTTCCGACCCGGAATTGCTGAATTTCGGTGCTGAAAAGACTCCGGTGACCGTGTCTTCAAAAGGCGCGGCGGGATTGACCTTCGGACAGCTTCGCCGTAAGAACTATATGGAGCGCGTCATGGTCGCTTCCATCAGGCGTAATGGACTTAATCTTCCTGCCAAGGCGAAGACTGAATTGTATCCCGGGGATGTGTTGACGCTTGTAGGATGGCCAAGGGATGTAGCCGAAGCTGCCGGATATATCGGATATGCCGACCGGCAGACCAATGTCACCGATATGATATTTCTCGGTCTTGGCTTGGCGGCGGCCTGCCTGATCGGAGGCTTGGCTATCTATATCGATGGAATACCATTGTCGTTGGGGGCTTCGGTGGGAGCGTTGATCATGGGTTTGGTATTGGGGTGGTGGCGTACCCGACGTCCGACTTTCGGGCGTATTCCGGAGGCGGCACTATGGGTTTTTCAGAACTTAGGCGTTAATATGTTTATTGCTATTATCGGTCTGACAGCCGGAGCAAGTTTTATTTACGGTCTTCAGCGTGCCGGATGGCTTATATTCATTGTTGGAGCTATCTGTACGATTTCAGGTCTTGTAATCAATATTTTCCTGGCGCGCAGATTATTCCGTTTCTCAACTCCCGAGACGCTGGGATGTGTAGCCGGCGGACGTCTGAGTGTCGCTTCGATCGGCGCGATTACGGATGCGTTGCAAAGCGATGTCCCCAATTTGAGCTTTACGATAGCTTATGCAGTGGCAAATATATCTCTTGTCTTTGCCTCGCTGGGAGTGCTATTCTTGGTAGTTTAGGTAGTTATGGCGGTGCAAGCACCGCTTGCCTTAGACGAATTCTTTTTTTGGCTGCCGACTGTGGCGTTATGATTTTTGGGGAATTATTGTTATATTTGCAATTATTTAAATTTTTCCATTCATATTTAAATTTTCCCATTCATATTTAAATTTTTCCATTCATGTTGAGATTGAATTGCTTTATAAAGGTGGATGCTCATCACAAGGGTGAAGTGCTTGAGGCGGCGCGTCGGCTGACTACCGCTTCGCTCCTTCAGCAAGGCTGCATTGCTTACGATATCTTTGAGAGCGCGACTCGCCCCGACGTAATGATGATATGCGAGACATGGGCCGATGATTCCGCTCTTAAGGCGCATAGCGAATCGGAAGTATTCGAGAAAGAGGTAGGTCTGATGCGTAGCCTGGCCGAGATGAAACTCGAGACGTTCGAGTTCTGATGACTGTCTCCATCGTCGTCTATCACACTCCGGAGGATGAGCTGCGTGCATGTCTCCGGTCGCTTTCCTCGTCCGTTGTCGACCGAATCTATATTGTCGACAACGGACAGGAGGAACGTCTGCATCGTCTTGTCAAGGAAATTAATGAGGATATTGAGTATATTCCGGCTCCTAACAATGGTTATGGAGCCGGTCATAATATCGCTATCCGCCGTGCGCTCGACTCCGGTTCTGATTTTCATCTCGTTCTCAACAGCGACGTATATTTCAAACCGGAATTATTGGAGAGCCTGCTTGATGAGATGAAGAAGAATCCGGAGGTGGGTCTGATTCACCCCCGGCTGACTTATCCGGATGGACAACTCCAGCCGACTGCGCGCCTGCTTCCGACTCCATGGGATGTCTTCGGACGCAGATTCCTGCCGCGTCGGCTTTTCGCCCGAAGAAATGACAGATATACTTTGAAGGGACTTGATCTCAGCCGGGCCCATAATGTAGCTTATGTCCAAGGGAGTTTTATGCTGATGAGAGTGGAGGCATTGCGCAATGTAGGGCTATTCGATGAGAGATTCTTCATGTATCCCGAAGATATTGATCTGACGCGGCGTCTTCATAAGCATTATAAGACTCTTTACTGGCCTATGCTTTCGGCAATCCATGCTCATCGGGCCGCTTCATATCATAATATGAGAATGCTGAGGATTCATATAGTCAATATGATCCGGTATTTCAATAAGTGGGGTTGGCTATGCGATCAGGAGCGCCGCATATATAACAACCGGATATTGGAAGAAGAGTTAAGATAGCTTTAAAAACGCTTTTACTGAGCGCAAAGCGATGCGATAGAGTATCGCCGCTAAAAATACTGCGATGACATAGAGCATGCAGGTAACTGAAACAGGCATAAGGTCGGGATCGCCGAATGTCCAGAAGCGTGAAAGATGGCGTACTATCGGATGCGCAACGAATAGGTAGGCGCTCAATTGACCGGTCCATATCCAGAATCTGCCGAAGACCGGAATCTTACTGAAAATAATACTGATGCCGGCAATTATCACTACTGCGAATATCGAGGTCAATTGCCAACTCCACACTGAATATAATGACGGCACAAACAGAGCGACCGATACTATGCAGAGTGCTATTACGCCCCATAAAGGTTGCCGTGGATTGCGAGCAATCCAGATCCCTGCTGCGAAAGGGAGCATCCATCCTACAAAGTTGTGGCGGAGATAGGTCTGAAACTTTATTGGATCGAAGCCGAACGGCCAATTCCAAAAAAATGGTACGGCTATGAAACATATCGCTGTCATCCCCCAGAGCAGGCTCCCGTTCTTAACTTTGCCACCTGATTTAATTCGCAAGTACAGGGCATAGATGACATATAGTTCGAATGCCAATCCGAAATACCAGTAAACTCCGGGAATTGAATCCAGCCGGAATTGCACCAGATCGTTGAGACACGTGAGCGGAATCAAAAAGTTCAGGAATATCTTCCAACCTTGAGGGTGTTCCTGCGACAGGATCGTGATGAATTGGTCAACGCAAAAAATGAAAACCCCTATCGACATGAGAGTGACGAGCTTCAACCAGTTGCGTTTGATAAACGCCCAAGTCTCGAATGGCTTCCCATCATAGCGCTTTGATAATCCAAAGCCTGAGAGAAAGATAAACATCGGCACTCCATACCATCCCAGAAACGAAATTATATTCTCCCAGGCTGCGAGCAAATTGCCCGATCCGAGTATCTCTCCGAATTTTGAAATCGCCCCGAAGTCGTAGAAGAATTCACTCTCGCGCAGAACTCCCGGATAAAGATGAAGAAGATTATGCAACATAATGAATATGATGCTGACTCCGCGCATTATCTCGGTCTGGGGCCGGCTGAAGTTTATGTCGACGTATTTCATAATTTACGTAATTTTACTTCTTGCTTCTTATCTGCAGGCTGACATTATTTTTCTCTTTCCAGACGTCATAGGTGCGGATATCTTTGACTACACGGGGCGGCCGCGACCATTCAGTGGAGAGAGGGGAGAATTGCGGTTTCTTATACTTGGATTCGACTCCGGCAAGGTCGAGCAGGAAATGACTGAAATAAATCAACGACTGTTTTTCCGATGCGGCCTTGACGAGTCGCGCGTAAAGATCAGGATGCAGGCGGCGGAACTCTGGAGTGGTCATGACGATGAAGGGTATCTCCAGGACGTAGGGGGCAGATTGAGGTAATTTATGACTGTCCATAGTCCTGACGGCGCATGCGCGTCGATCGTTGATCTCTTCTCCGTGGTCAGGATGATAGATGATTATGGCATCCTGACCCTTCATTTCATTATAGATTCGCATCAGCAACGAGTCTACATATAGAGTGGCGTTATCATAGGCGGCAATCTGTCGGATCTGCTCCCGATTCAGATCAGGACGCGAATAATCCCTTTCAGTAAACTTCCCGAAACCCTTCGGATATCGGTTAGCGGCAGAGAAATGCTGACCGTTGATATGAAAGATATCGAGAGTGCGGGTAATATGACCGTCAGATGTTTCCGAGTTGCTCAGGAAAGGCGCCTGCGCGTCGATCAACTCCATATCGTAGCGATACATGCTGTCGTTACGGTAATCGAAATTGGCATTGCTCAGCTTTATGGAGTTCATGAAATTGCACGTGCCGACTTCCGCCTGATCATCGCCCCTGACGAGAGTGGCCTGATTGTCGTGAAGGCGGACTTTATAGCCTGCCTTGCGCATGATCATCGGTGTGAGAGGCTGGCGTAGATAATACTTGGAGGAGTCGGTGACAACGTATGGACTGAATAAAATCTCCATCATCCGGTAAGTGCGCGGCTCAAAGCATATCACATCATCGAACTTCAGCAGATTCCCTTCCTTCTGCAATCGATTCATTCGCGGAGTGGTGGGGAGATAGTAGCCGTAGAGATTCCAATGAGCCCGTGAATCAGACTCTCCGATTATCCATACGATTCGGGTCGGAGCATCTGCCCCTTCCGGAATGACTCCGTCGGCCAATACCGGCGTCTTTTCGAGAGCCTTGATATTACGTTGCGATTTCTTATGGACCTTGATCATCTTATGAAGACGAAGAAGGGTATTGAAATTATTCTCTGCATTATAGTTATTCTCCGGAGGAAGACTCCACCACCATATTCCTGCTCCTGCAATCAGGAAGGCAAACGAGGCTCGGGCTATTCTGCATTTCCGTGTCTTCCATAGCTTCTTAAGAGAGCTTGGCCGCCATTTCCCCGCTTCCATTAATCCGAGATATACGAGGCGCGAGATGAGGAGAAAGCCAAGAATCACCCCGGCGCTTTTCACAGTGAAGAGATAGAGTTGAAGGAATTCTCCGCTCTCTCCCTGATTCGTGTCGAGTATCAGCCGGATAATCCGGTCGCTCCATCGGGTATGAATCATAAACGACATCCATACCTCCGTCAGCGACATGATGACGAGCAGCGTAGTGAGCAACCATGCTATCAGGCGCAGTCTGTTCTTCAGTATCGGCAAAAGAAATAGCCCGCGCAGCAATCCTGCTCCGAGGGCAAGAAGCACGGAGCTGCGCAATCCTTGGGAAAAATTGTGCAGGCTCAATGAAAGCGAAGCATCCTGATTCCAGTGAAAGAGTGTGACGATCGCCAGAAGATACATATAGAAGAGGATGCCCGGGATATTGCGGAAGATAAACTCTCCGAAAGCAATTATTCCGTCAGCGCCGGCTCTGAGAATCCGTCGGAAATAAATTTTCATAAATATGAAGTCGAATGCGACTTATTTATTCCGAGTAAACTGCGCCGGGCAGTGGTCGGCAATTATAGCATGAAGCCATCACTTCACCGTATGCTCCTGCCGATCTTATCGCGATAAAGTCTCCACGTCGTGTAAGGGGGAGAAGGATGTCTTTGCCGAAAATATCGGATGATTCGCATATCGGACCAACCACGTCATAGCGCTCCATCTCCCGGGAGCGTGATGATATATTCTGAATCAGATGATGAGCCTGATAAAGAGCCGGCCGGATCAGATCGGTCATGCCTGCATCAAGGATTGCAAACTTAGTCAGGCTGCCTTGCTTTACATATACTACCCGACTGATGAGACTTCCGCATTGCCCGACTACTGCGCGACCAAGTTCGAAATGAAGAGTCTGCTCCGGGCGCAAACGTAAATTTTCGCGGTAAACCGCAAAATATTTTTCGAAGTCGGGAATCGGATGATTGTCGGGATCTTCGTAATCGATGCCGAGTCCGCCTCCCACATTGATATCCGAGATAAGGATTCCGCGACTTTCAAGGTGCGAGGTGATGTCATTGATTCGGTCGCATAATCCCTTGAAATCATCCATATCAAGAATCTGCGAGCCGATATGGAAATGCAGTCCGATAAACTCTATATACTCTGTCGATTCCGCCAGATCGATAACCCGGTCAATGTCAGCCATGGCTATGCCGAATTTATTTTCGGCAAGTCCGGTCGTGATGTTGGCGTGAGTGTGGGCTCCAATTTCGGGGTTGATGCGGATAGCTATTCGGGCTTTCTTGTCTTTGGCTTTCGCCAGAGCATTAATGACCTCAAGTTCCTCGACAGATTCTATGTTGAAACAATATATATCGTTGTCAAGTCCGATGTTAATCTCTTTATCAGTTTTGCCGACTCCTGTATATACTATTTTATCGTGGGGGATGCCGGCCTCAAGGGCCGCTTCTATTTCGCCTCCGCTTACGCAATCCGCTCCTAATCCGGCTTCTCCTATTGTCTGCAGGAGAATATGATTCGCATTAGCCTTTACGGCATAATGCACCATAAAATTGCGCGCATCTGCAGTTGCTGACTTTATTGCCTTAAGCGTGAGATTAAGGAGGTTGAGATCATAATAATAGAATGGAGTTTCAAGCTCCTCGAAGCTGTCGACGGGGAAATATCCGTTGTCGAAATTTATTTCTTTCATGATGCAAAATTACTGAAAAATCATGATATGACCAAATATCAATATGTAAAGGCGGGCGTCCCGGATCCGGAACGCCCGCCTGAATATTAGCGATTAAAATTCAATAGCTGAAAGCTTATTGTATTTTAATTGAATTTAAAGGTTTACTTTAGAAGCCTTGCCGTTGACAACCTTGATGTAGATGCCCTTTTCGGGGTTTTCAACCTTAACGCCCTGGAGAGTGTAGTATTCAGCTTCCTCTGCAACGTTAATTTCTTCTACGGAAGTAAGAGTGTTTTCAGCAACATTAATGCGCATGAATGAAGGCTCGAGAGCTTCGTCGCCTGCAGCGTAAGTGAACATGATGATGTGTTCGCCGAGGGTCAGGTCTGACAGTGTGTTGTTTTCGAGTTTCTTAAGTCCGGCAGCTGTGATTTCTTCAACAGACACGCGGTGCTGGACAGCATCGGTATCGATCAGATTTTCAAGTGCGTAAACTGAATCGTAGCCGAAGGGCAGTTCGAAAGTGATAGCGCCGGTAGCGGGTACGTCAAGGCCTTCGATGGGGAGTGCAGCCTCAACGTTTACAGCCCAGATAGAGCCGAAGTCTTCATCTTCTACAATCTGAGCGTCAGCGGGCTTGCCGTTGTTGAGGATAGTCACCTCGTTGATGAAGCCGCGCTCTACGATGAATGTAGCCTCGACAGCAGTATGAGCGCCGTCAACAGTGATGTTGGAAGAGTCGGAAACCAGAGTATATTCGCCGACTACGTTGATTGCGGGCTCGATAGTGATGACAACCTTGTTGCCTTCAGCTTCGCCGCGCATGTCGTATTCGATAGTGTCGTTATTGAGAGTGAACCATGCGATGGGGTTAACTTCTACCTTAGTCGCGTCTTCGAATGTGATGACGATTTCCGTAAGGGAAGTAACGTGGTCGTCGGCAGAGGGAGATACAGTGTATTTAGCGGGTTCGCCTTCTACGATGTAGGGACCGAATTTGAGTTCCTGACAGGGAGTTACATTTGCATCAGCGTCTTTGATATAGAAACCATTGGCGGGGATGACAAACCAGTAAGTGCCGGGGGCAAGTTTGAGTTCGTCATAACGATCATATTCGTCACCCTGCAGATACGCGCCTGCTGCTGTCTTGTCTTCATTAGCTTTCCAAGTGGAGAATGCCTGATATGATTCGAGGCTGCCGTCGGGAAGTTCCTTGTAAAGAGCTGCTTTTCTTGCATTGAGAGTCTGGAAAGTATAACCTTCGGGGAGACCGACGTTGAAGAAATAGTAGTCAGTAGCGTAAGTGCCATCTACTATCTGATAGGGCTTGAGCGAAGTGATCGTTGAGGGAGCGGGAGAAATAGAGAATACGCCTACTACTGCGGGAGCAATAAAGTAGCGGATCATCATCGATGCGTTTCTTTCAGTAGAGCCTGAAGTTGACTTTGAAGTGAAAGCGCCGGCGTTTACATTGATCATAACCGAACCGGGAGTGGTATAAGTCGGGAAAGTGATTGTAGCTTCAGTGCCGTCGACAGTCACATCTGTAGCATCAATTGTGATGGTTTTTTCATCATCATTGGGATCTGCATATTCGATGTTGATTGACGTGAGGTCGCCGTTGAATTTCACCTGCTCAGCCTTGTCAAACTTGAGCTTGAATGTAGAAAGTTCTGAGATAGTGGACCTGTCTGCCGGGATAGGTGAAATCTTCACGGCTGAACCCAATACGGTGTAGTGGTATTCAAGAGGAGCATTGCCCACGCCGTTGACCTTGATGAAGTTCGAGGGGATGACTACAGTATAATCGCCGGGTTCAGCAGCGGGAGAGTCGTTTTTCTCAAAGAATGAAATGTGGGGCGTGCCGGTAGTGACTTTAGAGAAGCCATCGACACAGTAGACCATTCTTACGTTGGAAGCAGGGATAGCCTTGATGACGTTTTTACCCTTGCTGAGGGTTGCGAAGCCTGTGCATTCACGATTGATTTCAGCTGTACAGTTGATTTCCACGCTACCGATACCTCCGGAATAATCGTTAGGATTCAGAGCGCCTTCTCCGGGGATCGGAGAATACTCGTTGGTCACAGCAGATGCAGAGAATGCTGCCACCGCACAGAGTGCAAGTAATGTTTTCTTCATACTTGATTCTTTTGGTTAATATTGAAGTTATTTATATGGCATTTTTGCAATATTCCCGCAAGAGGTCGGGATTGGAGAGAATATTATCCTCTATCTTGAGGATGAGTTAAGATAATGTTCAATGACAAAGTTAAACAAAATTTTTTATATTTTCAATATTTTTTAAAAAAACTTCGAAGATATTTAAGTTTCGCAGTGAAGATATTCAAGTTTCGCAGTGAAGATATTCAAGTTTCGCAGTATTGAAGTTTTATAATATCCGAATTCATTATCTTTTACTTTTTGAGGAGAAGATTGGGCATTATATCTATAGATGATTCGCATCGACCCCTTGATACAGGGACCGATGCGAACCCGGTCAATAATCCCAGCTTAGCAGGAATTATTTATCTTTGAAATATGATTATTCCAATATGGATTGTGCAATTTGCTCAGCCGTCATGCCGTTGGCTTTGAGCAACTCCGTTGCATCGTAACGGTCGAGGAATTCTTTTTTCAGACCCAAGACATTGACCTTGACACCTTTCTGAGCAAGATAGGAGGCCACTTTCTGTCCGAATCCTCCGTCGGCAATGCCGTCTTCCAATGTGATGACTCTCTTATATCCTTCCAGTCTGTCGAGACATTCCTTATCGATCTGAGATAAATTGCGAGGATTGATGACGGTCGGTGTGAGGCCTTTCTCTTTGAGGATCTTCGATGCTTCCTGTGCGATTGCCAGCATTGATCCTTCGGCGATGATTGCTACATCCTTACCTTCCTCCACAATCTCATAGCGGAAGAAATCAGTATCTACAGGGCGGTCAGCATGGCGAAATTCTCCTCCCGGAGTGCGGATGACTATCGGACGGACGGTCTGCCTGACGGCCATCACGATCATAGCCTTATACTCTTCGGCGTTGGTCGCAGACAGCATGGTTATATTGGGAATATTCGATACCATCGCGATATCGAAGAATCCCAGATGAGTGACGTCGTTCATACCAAACAATCCGGGGTAGAACACTACAAATACTGCCGGCAGGTTATTAATAGCGACATCGTGGCTAAGCTGATCGTAGGCGCGCTGAAGGAAAGTGGCGACAACTCCCATCACGGGGCGTACTCCTCCTTTAGCCAGTGCGGCTGCCATAGTCACGCAATCCTGTTCGGCGATACCCACATCTATGAATTGCTTGCCTGCGGCTTCCCGTCGGCCTTTACCGAATCCTATTGCTCCGGGCGTGCCTGCTGTCAGAGTGACGATATCTTTATCGTCGCGCATGAGGGTGAGCATCGTATTTGCGAAAACGCTGTCGTAGTCCTCTCCGAATTGACCGGCCGGTTCACCGGTAGCGGCATCAAACGGACCTGCATAGTGGAATTTCTCTTTGTTGGCTTCTGCTACGGGAAGGCCTTTCCCTTTCATTGTGTTAATATGGACAACTACGGCATGATCTTTGTCTTTCACCTCTTTAAAGGCTTTGATGAGGTGGCGCAGATCGTTGCCTTCAGCGACATAGAGATATTCATATCCGAGGGCTTTGAATATATTGTTGGGAGCCTGACCATCGGAATCACGCAGTTCATTGAGGTGCGCGTAGAGTTCGCCGTGATTCTCGGCGATCGACATCTGGTTGTCGTTGACGACGAGGATGAAGTTTGATCCGAGAGTGGGGGCGTAGTTAAGCGCTTCAAGAGCCATTCCCCCGCCGAGGGAGGCATCTCCGATGAATGCTATGACATTCTGTCGTCCACCTTTTATGTCGCGGGCTTTCGCAAGACCGGTGGCTAACGCGATCGAAGTCGATGTATGGCCGATTTCGAAGAGGTCGTAAGGGCTTTCATCGGGAGAAGTGTAGCCGGTCACTTCATCGTAGCGAGCCGGATCAATAAAGGCTCCGATTCGTCCGGTCAGCATCTTATGGACGTAGCTCTGATGGGAAACGTCGAAGACAATCTCATCCTTAGGAGCATCGAACACATAATGGAGGGCAACCGTAGCTTCCACTACGCCGAGATTCGGGCCAACGTGACCTCCATGGGCCGAAAGTTTTTTGATTAGTGCGGAGCGGAGTTCTTCACTAAGTAACTCCAGTTGAGTAATATCCATCCCCTTGATATCTGCAGGAGATTGGATAGTATTGAGATCGATATTCATTTTTAATGATTTCTATAAAACTGTTTCAAAATTATACTACATAAAATATACTAATATTAAAACGGAAAAAATATCCGCATGTTTGTGATGAAGTCAAAAATCAGTGAAAATGGTAAGTTTTACTTAAATTTTTATACTAACCCTCCGTTTTATAAAAATAAATTGTTTGAGTAATTTTAATCACTAACACCGTTTAATTTTTGTAACTTACTTTTTTAATGAAAATTGAAATCAGAGAGTTGAAAGAAGAGGACCAATTCGAGATGAAGGTAATTTATCCCGCTGATGCAGATGGAGATATTGATTTTGAGGAACTCGAGAGGTTATATCGGGAGATTGCATTGATTCCGGATCAGACTCATTCTTTGAATGTCGGGATGGCGACATCGATGGGAGAATCTTTTCCCGACACTGACGCACTTGTCACTTTTTCGCCTGAACTGACCATAGGGGTCAGGACAGCCGATTGCGTTCCGATAATTCTTTATTGTTCGAATCCTGCATGCGTGGCCGTTGTTCATGCGGGTTGGAAGGGTACTCTGGGAGGTATCCTTGATAATGTTATTGACATCTTGGAGGAACATGAAGTTCGTGTGAAAGATATTTATGCCGTGTTCGGGCCCTCTATAAGTATGGCAAACTACGAAGTCGATGAAGAATTGGCCTCACGTTTCGCCGAGGCCGGGTATGACGGCCAAATTCATTGTCCGGAGGGCCCGGAAAGTAAACCCCATATCGATCTTCAGGGTGTAAATGTACAGCGCCTTCTCGATCGGGGTGTCCCGTTGCGGAATATAAAGATCAATGAGGGGTGTACGTTCGGAAGCATTCGGGATGATGGCAGTCATATATATCAAAGTCATAGACGCAGTGGCGGCCGCCCGGGGCGCAATCTTACCCTTACCAGATTGATAAGGGAAAATATAACAACCGTGACGGAGTAATTTAAGTTTGCGGGTAAATTTGATATATAATAAATTGTTACTTAAGAGCCCGTTTACTAAGAACTGTTAAAATTTCATTTTGATCGAATATCAACGATAAAACGCCCATATTTTGGTCATTTTCGATCTTTTCATCAGTCACGATGCCCGCATCGCTCCTTCTTCAAAAATCGAAACTGCCTCAAAATCTGTACATTTTCTCGTTAACATTCTTTAGCAAACTGGCTCTAAATGTTATTCTTTTCTTACATGCATTTTCTTTATACTTACGTAACAATTTATTATGAAACCCGACCCTAATTTTGAGCAGATAGCGGAATTGTGGGAATCAGACAAGCGGAACTTTGTCAAAGTTTCTACAATGGCTGCTTATTCGCTGATTATCCGGAATCATCTTTTACCTTTTTTCCGGTCAATGTGCTTTATTGATGAGAATAGTGTGCAGGATTTTGTCATGCTTAAGCTTTCGGAAGGTCTCAGCCAGAAGAGTGTTAAAGATATCCTTCGGGTGCTGAAGATGATAGTTAAGTTTGGTGCGAAATCCGGTAATCTGAACGCCGCTGACTGGGAAATTCGTTTTCCCAAGGACAATGCTCCCAGGGAGCTTCCCGTCTTGACATTATCGCAGCAGCGAATACTGATGGAGTATATAGCCAATAATTTTACTTTTCGAAATCTTGGGATTCTGATATGTCTGCATACGGGGATGCGAATAGGGGAGATATGTGCCCTGAAATGGAGCGATTTCAATACGTCGGAAGGGTTGATTACTGTCTCCAAGACAATAGGGCGCGTCTATCGGATCGATGGCGATCGGCCTAAGTCGGAGGTTATCATATCCTCTCCAAAAACGGCTAATTCATTCCGTGAAATACCCATGACGAAACAACTCCTCCGAATCATCAAGTCGCTCAAGGGATTTATTAATGATGACTATTATGTGCTGACCAATAGTCTGCGTCCGACAGAACCGCGCACATACCGCAACTACTATAATCGTTTGCTGTCTTCGCTCAGTCTTCCCCGGGTGAAATTTCACGGTCTGCGCCATAGCTTTGCCACTCGATGCATAGAGAGCCATTGCGATTATAAGACTGTCAGTGTCATCCTCGGGCATGCCAACATAGCTACGACACTCAATCTATACGTCCATCCTGATCTTGACCAGAAGAAGCGCTGTGTCGCCAAAATGATGCGGGCATTCGGAAAAGACAGACAATAATCTTTTCATCAGAGTATCGCGTCCCGGGGATTCACTCTTCCGGGGTGTGATACTGCATGCAAGAATATATTATTGGATTCCAGTTATTTTATGAGTTTATTGATGAGGACTGCCCTTTTGTCCTATAAATAGTTATCCACGCTATGGCGATTAAAAATGCGTAGCCTGCGAATATTGACCAAGGTATTATCCATTCTCCCGTAAATAAACGTAGAGAGGAATCTCCAACAGATACTATTTCCCAATGGCACCAATGATTTACTATCGAACCGGCTATTAAAATTCCGGAGGTAGCTCCTATCCCATTGCTCATCAGCATCATTATGCCCTGAGCAAAGCCTTTCATTTTTGTTGGTGCGATTTGCTGAATATGGAGATGTCCTGCGATAGTAATAAAATTAAAAGCAATTCCATAGATTATCATTGAGCCTATCAGCAGGCTGACGCCTTTGTCCGGATTTCCTAAACCTAAGAACATAAATCGCAGGCACCATGCTAAGAGTCCAATAGCATATACCCATCTTATACCGGTTCGTTTCATGCATATTCCAACAAGAAATATGCACAGCGCCTCCGATATCTGAGATATTGAAAACAACATTGTCGCATTTCCCGCGGCTAAAGAACCGGCATATTCCGGGGATGCCATAAATTGAGTTATATAAGGAGTTACGAATCCATTTGATATCTGAAGGCAGACTCCTGATAAAATTACGAAAATCAGAAATAACCTTATTTCTCTGATACTGAAAAGACTCGTTGCGTTTAGAAAGAGATTTGATTGAGTTTTCCGAGTTGAGGCAATTATTCTTTGAGAGCCCGACAACCGGGGAAGGGTTAAAGAATAGAATCCGGCTATAAATCCGACCAGGCCGCTACATAGTAATTGCATGGCATTGTATTGAAATCTCAGATGTGCATGATCGGAACTGTCGGAAAGTGTAAAATGTAGGGATCCGTCATCCCAGTAAGCTGAATTTACCAGCCACATTGCAGCTATAAATCCAACTGTACCCCAGATTCTGATAGAAGGGAATGAAGTTATAGTGTCATGACCTGTATTTTCCAGCAATCGAAAGGTGACAGTATTTGCCAGAGCCATGGTCGGCATATAAAATGCAAGGAATCCTGCATATAACAGATATGTTATTGTAAATCCGGGTTGAGGATAAGATATCGTATAAACCCATAGCCCTGTCATCAATATGGCGGCTATCAGATGAGAAAAGCTTAGCAACCGATGAGGAGAAATGCTCTTATCTGCAAGTCGGCCGAATAATGGAGGCGTCAGAATCGAGACTATACCAATGGCAGCATAGAACCATGATATATATGCTCCTAATCCTGCTGAACCGAGAAACTGTCCGATACTCGTCAGGTAACATCCCCATACACCAAACTGCAAGAAATATAATATAGCAAGTCTGATCTTCACTTATTTGTCAGAATTTGAATTCTACACCTCCTAATATAGTGGTTCCGGGCATCGGACAACCATAAATAATCTGATAATGCTTGTTGGTGATATTGTCAAGTTTAACCGACAGAGTTACCGGAACCTTGCTTTTAAGAGTATATGCGGCTCTGAGATTCAACAGAGAATAATTTTCCGTCTTACCGGTCGGATTCCCATTATTCAGACTCCATATGCTTATTTCTTCCAAAGTGAAATCAAAGCTTCCGGGGGAATACGTCATAGATATATTGAGTTTATTTTTGGGAGAATAGAGATTGTCGGAATCTGTATGCAGATATGACCAGGCAGCGTATGCGCTTAAATTTTCTAATATTGAATATGAGGATTCAATTTCAAAACCTTTATTATGGAATTTTCCGGTATTGACATTCTTAGGTCGTCCGTCAATTCTTATCGTCTGAATCATATCTTTACCATCGATATAAAATATGGCGGCCCCGATCATAAATCGGGAATTAAGGAAATATTGACGATAACTTATTTCATAATTCAGCATGTATTCCGGTTTCAGTTCCGGATTCGCAGGAGGATACAGATATAGTTCTCTGATATTGGGTGCGCGGAAACCTTTGCTGAATGAGGCTTTGATACGTGCGTTATGTCCCGGGCGCACAATAAATCCGGCTTGAGGCACCCATACGTTGCCGTATGATGAACCGTGCTGAAGTCTCACTCCGCCATTGATGTTTAATATGTCGTTGAAAAAACCTTGCTGCATCATGATATATCCGGCTATCTCATTGACATGATGCTTCGATTCTGATGTGCGGATTGATTCATCCTCTTTGTTGGTATTCCATACATGTCCGCCCCAATGTTGGAAATCGATCCCGGCCGACAGTATATTCGCTTGCCAAAGATAGAATGATTCGTAGGCTGTCAGGCCCATGTTATAATCAGTAGAGTGAAAAAGATAGTCTTTCGGTAGACTTCCGGGAGTATTCCCGTCATCAACATTATGTCGGCCCCAATTTATATAACCTTGGATTCCACCGTCAAATTTTCCGTAATTGTTTTTGACATATAGCCCTCCGGTGCCGCGGAATATATCAGTCCACATATTTTCCAACGGATCCTGCAGAGTCCCCGGGTTGTTGGCATGACTCTGGGTCATATCGAGCATTCCTGCGATACTCCAATTATTTGAGATGGCATATTTGAGTTGGGCGAATTCGTTGGCAAGCCAGAACGCGCTACCCGCCCGATTGCCATTGCTACGGTCGAGCTGACCTGACAGGGTAGCGGAAAACCTCCCTTTTTTATATCCTGATGAGAGCGCGAATTTCTGAGTAGAGAATGATCCGAACATGGCTCGTGCCCGCCCTGTCAGACCATCCGATTTTTGAGTTTGGGTGACAAGATTTACCGAGCCTCCCATAGCGTTTGAACCATAGAGTAAAGATGATGGACCCTTTACAACTTCCACTTTTTCAATCCCGTTGGCAACGTATGTGTCAGCCATGCTGTGTCCGAAAACTCCGGCCCACTGGGGCTGACCATCGATCATGAAGAGTACTTTATTACTTTGGCCGACGCCTCTTATATTTACTGAGCCGGCACTCCCCCCTGATACCCCGTAGCCGGCGAATCCTCTTTCGGTCACAAAAAGTCCCGGCACTTTTGTTACAAGAATCGGCATCAGCGAACTCTCTCCTGATTTTTCAATCGAGGCTTCCGATATCTGAGTGACGTTTAAGGGAATAAGATCAGGATTGCTTTTTAATGGAGCGGTCACTATGACTTCCTTCAGCTTGAGAGTATCCCGGTGAGACTCCGTTGAGGAAGCATATAAAGGTGCCCCGCTCGTAAAAACTATTCCGAGCAACATACAACGCCGAAGTAAAAGGGTGGATTGGTTCATCAGTCTTAAAATTATTCGTTTGTATTCTTATGAATTTTTCACAAAATTATAAAATAAATTGGAGTTAACAAATTTTTTACTTAATTTTGTTAAAAGTTTACTAAAAGTTTAGTTGTAATGACGCAATCTGAAGTTGAATTTTTTAATAGACTTGCTCCTGAATGGGATGCATCGGAAATTCGCTCTACTTCCGAAAGGATAAATGCGATCCTTGATTTATTGGACATTGAAAATGGAATGAATGTTTTGGATCTTGGAACCGGTACAGGCGTTTTGATCCCCTTCATTTCAGAAAGAATAGGACTGAAAGGGAGAGTTGTGGGGGTTGATTTATCAGAGGGAATGTTGGAGATCGCCTGTGAGAAATTTGGTAATCTTGCAAATGTAGAATTTCGCAAACTTGATTTTGAGGAGCAGTCAATAGAGGGGCTATTTGATATTATAATGCTATATTCTGTATATCCGCATCTGCACTGTCCGCATCGCACTATAGAACGTCTATTTAACTCCAATATCAGGTCAAAGTCAGGAAAAGTGGTTGTCGCATTTCCCTCGGATGAAAAATTTATCAATGAAATTCATCACGAGAGAAAATCGGAAAGTGATCTTCTCCCGTCGGCTCCGGTACTCGCAGAAACTATCCGGAGTTGGGGATATTCAGTAGAAGTTGCGGCTTATTCAAATGAAGCCTATGTAATTGTCATTTCTCGTAAGGACTGACGGGTCTTTTACTCTTTTTGAGATATATCCGAGTAGGAGATACCGTTTGCTATCAGCAATTCCTTGATGCGAAAGTTTTCGGTGCGCAATAGATCTACTTCGTTTCTGAGTTCGTCGATACGCTCTGACATACGCTCATTTCTTAGACTCAGATTATCCAATCTTCTTAGAAGTTCGATCTCGCGATCCCGGCTTTCATGATTTTTCTTATGAGCCAGATCATGAAAGTGATTAAGAAGTTGTGTCAGAGAGTCTCCTTCATCATGAATGTGTGTATGGGGAGGAATGTAAGGCTCTTGAGGAGTGTCTATTATATATCCGTCAATTTCATCATCCCCGAATATCGAACGAAGTTTTTCGACCTTATCTTCAGGCATCCGACTTCTGCCATTCTCAATAGCTGATAAAAAACTGGGCTTTATCTCAAGCATAGAAGCCAGTCGCTTCTGACTTATGCCTTCGGATTTCCGCAGTCTGACAATATCAATTTTACTCATAATACGTTGTGGAGATAAGTAAGTTTCTAAAAATCAACGGTATATTAGCTGAAAACAAGCTCCTATAATATGACTGTTAATTATTCTCGCTTACTTAAGTTTGCAAAATAATTATACAAAGTTACTTAATTTTACTTTACTTTCCAAAAATATAAGCATCCGCGTTAAAATCCTGTTTAAATCGGTGGCTTAATTAGATATTTATATATGTTTTATCTGCGACGTCGGTTATATATCACCTAAGGTTCTCTCCAAAAAATAATCCCCGATTGCACGGAGATTAATTTTTGAGGGAGAGCCCGAAGACATTTTGTCGTAATATGGATTGACTCGACATTGCAATAACCGGTCGGATTCAATTAATTTGATTCAATTGTATAGGAGGTGGCTGTCGTCCCGGTGGGTGTCAGAGTATAATCATCACCGGAAATTGTGCGGACATTATATTGTTCTTCCTTTCGGTCGTAGCTGACTATATCTACATCTTCGTGCATATCATTGGAGAATGATTCGCTGACTTCGGAATATGACATCGGACCCGATTCGCAATAAGACTCGTCCGAATTTTGCGTAAGGGAAAAGTCAAAAGTTGATGAAGGGCCTTGCTGGCAACTGAATAGCAGGAGAGAAATGGGCAGAAAAAGCAGATATTTCATATTGTAAAAGTGTGTTAAATCAAAGAGATGAAAGCGAAATCAAAAAGACTATCAGGTCTGATATTGCCGGTAATAGAGGCAAATTTCGATCTCAAACGGCTTCAGATAAGGGCTTCCTATATTTCACCTACAAATATAATAAAAATAATTGACATTTCAAAATATTATTATTTAGGTGGATGTTATATCCTATATATCTTATAATTATTAAACATATTTTCGAATTTTAATGAAAAGAATCGTAATAATGGGGGCGAGTAAAGGAATCGGAAGAGATTGTGCGGAGGCGCTGGCATCCCGAGGAGTGAGAGTAGGGGTTGCCGCGCGAAATACCGGCCCGCTTAAGCAATTGAAGGAAAAATATCCTGAGATGGTAGAGTATGAGGCGATTGATGTCGCTTCGTCCGATGCAAGGTCAAAGCTTCTGAAGCTTATTGATCGTCTGGGAGGAATGGACATCTATTTCCATGTGGCCGGCATAGGATATGAGAACATAGATCTTGATCCTGAGACGGAAGTAAGGATCTTCGAGACCAATACGGTTGGGTTCGCGCGTTGTGTGGCGACTGCGTGGCAATATTTCCGCCGAAATAATATAAAAGGACAGATAGCCGCGGTCACTTCAGTCGCGGGCACTAATGCTATCGGTCATATAGCGGCTTATGCCGCTTCGAAGACGGCCAATCAGAAATGGCTTCTCGGTCTGCAACAACTTTCGCGTCTGACGGGGGCCGGAATCGCAGTGACTGATATTCGCCCGGGGTGGATCACTACCGATCTTCTTGATGACGGAGCGCGCTTCCCGCTTCAGATGGAGCCGTCTTATGTGGTCCCGCAGATTCTGAGGGCAATTGTGCGCAGGAAGAAGGTAGCTGTCATCGACTGGCGATGGAACGTAGTAGTCGGGCTTTGGAGGCTAATCCCCAACAGCATTGTAAGGCGTCTTGATCTTCGCAGAGCAGGTACTCTCCCGAAAGCCGGAAAGATATGAGAAAATCAGTTGGATTCGATTCTTCCGGTCGGAGTCTGGAAGAAGCGAAGCCCGAAGAGTGGTGCAGTCGCGTAGACGTGATCAAGTATGGAGGATTGCAGATGTTCGAAGCGTTTCCATTCAGTGACTCCAAGGAAGAAGTAGAGTTCGAGGGGTAGGCCGGAAGGTGTCGGATCGAGTTGGCGCACCATGTAGAGCAGATCGGTGCGTACGTTGGGATGGCCCTCTATCCAGCGTTCCAGATAATCCCGATAGAGTGTAAGATTGATATTGCTCTGATGAGTTTTTTCAGAAAGGGGAGGCAACTTGCCGTCAATCCGGAGTTCTTCAATCTTTTCATCGTTGAGTTGTCCGACCGAAGTAATGTCGATGAAGACGGACCGCGCGACGCGTCGCGCTCCGGATTCCCGCATAGCCTGATAGTTCTGAAAGGACTCAGCCACGAGAGAGTAGGGAGGCACCGTAGTGATGGAATTGTCCCAGTTGCGGATTTTTATTGTTGTAAGAGTAATATCAATGACCTCTCCGTTGGCGCCGTGTTTGGGGACAATCACCCAATCCCCTTTGCGGAGCATTTTATTGGCAGTAAGTTGCACTGAGGCTACAAGTCCCATGATCGTGTCTTTGAAGACCAGCATCAGAATGGCGGCAGACGCTCCCAGAGCAGTAAGAATTGCTACCGGCGACTTCCCTACGAGTATGCTGATGCCGATAATGACGCCCATGCCGATGAAGATCAGCTTCCCCATCTGGAATATGCCTTTTACGGCATAGGGCATGAATTTGTCACGACGGGAGAATGCATAGAGTAGATTGTCGAGGAAAGTATTGATGGCGTAGACCGTCACCCATATTATGTAGAAGGCTGTAATGATATGGATCACGGAGGCCAACAGACCTGAGGAGGGAAAGCAGTCGGGAAGTAGAAGATCGATAATCCATGCGGGAGCGAGTTGGGAGAGTGCTTTGAGTAGCGGCGCGTTGATAAGATCGTCATCCCAATCGGTCTCGGTCGTTTCGACTATTATGGCTACTACGCGGAGTATAAAAATTGTCACATAGTATCCTGCTATGGCGCATAGGATCGTGGCCAGGGCCATGATGATTGTCATAGGCATGCCGCCGGGTGCCAACGAAAAGAGATGCGAGATGAAATCACGCACAGTATGTAATATTCCTGGATTTTGCTCAATCATGTCCTTCAGATTATAACGCAAAGTTAGCATTTCTTTACGAACTATCCAAAAATCTTGGTGTAACTGAATAATCAAAATTTTGCTGTCGAATAACTCCGGCAATTCGCAAACTTCTGAGCATACCGTTATCCCCGACCCGTCGCTGCCTCAACGCTGCGGATGCGTAGGAGGCTCTCAACTCAATAGTAACGAACTGTTCTATGGTAATTATTAGATGGTAATTATTAGATGGTAATTATTATTGGTCACTCACTTTTCCGGATAAAACTATTGATTATCTAAAATTGTTTCATGGAAATGAATGGACTTCTAATAGGATTATTACTGCCTTTTCTCGGCACCACACTTGGAGCTGCTTGCGTTTTCCTAATGAGGAGAGCCATGGCTCCTCGACTGCAAAAAATATTGACCGGATTTGCTGCCGGAGTAATGGTGGCAGCTTCAGTATGGTCGCTGCTTATACCGTCGATAGAGATGACCGGTAAGGAGGGCTTTATGAGTATTCTTCCGGCAATCGTAGGATTCTTGATTGGTATTCTTTTTCTGCTATTTCTTGACGAAATTATTCCTCATCAGCATATTGACAGCAATGAGAGCGAAGGACTGAAGTCTCACCTGTCGAAAACTGCAAAAATGGTATTTGCAATCACCCTGCACAATCTTCCGGAAGGCATGGCGGTCGGCATAGCACTCGCTGCCGCTATGGATCATAGCTCTTCCCTGCCTATGGCAGGGGCAGTTGCCTTGTCGTTAGGTATCGCAATACAGAACTTCCCGGAAGGAGCGATTGTGTCAATGCCATTGCGGAGCGCAGGCAACACTAAATGGAAATCCTTTCTGATGGGAACCCTGAGTGGAGTGGTAGAACCAATCGGAACTGTCATTACTATTTTGCTTGCGTCCTTTGTGTTGCCGATACTCCCTTATCTGCTTTCGTTTGCGGCTGGAGCCATGATGTATGTGGTCGTAGAAGAACTAATACCGGAAACTCAGGAAGGAAAACATTCTAATTTGGGAACAATCGGATTTGCCATTGGCTTCTTGCTGATGATGGTTCTTGACGTCCTTCTTGGTTAACGGGTTACTAAAATCTATTTCGGTATTTATAACAAGATGTTTACTCAGACAGCCCGCGCGCTCGAAAAAGATGGCCTGATCAGTAGAGAAATCTTCCGTGTAGTTCCGCCAAGAGTAGAATATTCACTGACTCAGATGGGAGAATCAGTTATTCCGTTGATAATGCAGATGGGATATCGGGGAGAATCGATCGGAGAGTATATTGAATTAGAGAGAAGTAGCCCGAATGATACTATAACAATGGAGATATAGCAACGCAAGGCGAGAGTTGGCACAAGATGTTACTCCCAAATGTAGGTTATTATCACAATAAAGTTGTAAGGATAGATAACGCTGATTTCAGTCTCTCAACACTATGGTCAAGAATACCACCTGTTGACGAATTCGCCATTCAGAACGGGATGAACGTAAGCATACGTGCTTTACCGTATGCTTACGAATTATCCAGGATCCCCAAATTTCTTTGAATAAGATTAAGAATCACAAACTATTATTTCAATTAAGAACTTAATGCATTCTTGTAAATGTATTATGGCTTTTTCAAACCTGATATTATCAAATCCAAAGTCAGCTAAAGAATCACCATCCCCTCTTTGCGAAAAGTGTTCATATTGCGAAAAATATTTATAATATGCATATAGATTTTTGACACATTCTCTTGTTTTGTTATCATTACATAGAAAATCCATGATATTCTTTAAGTCTATATCCGCTTTTTTGCATCCTTCATAGATGTCTCTATAATTTGTTGCCTTCCAGATATTGCGTTCATTCAGCGGTTCTATCTTTTTATTACCTTCATTCCATTGCAATTCATTAAGATATGTATCTTCTATTGCCATCGTATACATGTGTTCAGATGTTACCTCATCAAAGTCGTCCCCGAGTTTATCACGATATACTTCAAATTCTTCAAAAAGGGCATTAAGATAGTTTCTATTGCTTAAAGCCATTAAATTTTTGCATACTTGGTCATTATTATTTGCAATGTGCATGGCAAGAATACCGTCCATTATACAATTTCTTATCAAAATTCCTACTGGAAGTTTCATAAAAATAGAATCTTCTTTTTTTGCAGATTCTGCCGACAATAATAATACAGCACGGATATTTCGTATAATTCTATAAATAATACTGATTATAATCCCTATCCGGTCGTCTCGTTTGGAGTGCATTTTTAACATCTTCTGGTATTTTAAGATGTAATTTAATAATATGGAGACTTCGTCAGATATTATTTTCCAAACGGCTCTGTTTGATTCCATATGAAAAGAAGGTATAAAAATGTATTCTATACTGGTATATATTAAAATAGCTATCTTTAGGACCTAAAACAACATACTAATTGCGCGCACATTCCTCAAGTCCCGGTTCCCCGGAAGTTAGATACTTTTTCAGATTCTTGATATCTATCTTTGTATGACATTACAATAGATTACTCCGTATACGATGAAAGAAAGTTGTCATTGAATTGGCCGAAGTCCGATGCAGAAGCGGTTAATCTGTTGACTTGCAAAAGAGTAGAAATCAAATCCGTACAAGCCTCGTACATTTTCTATATTTGTAAGTGGTTAACCCACTGCGATTTAATACATTACAAGCCGCATTTGCTTCACTTTGCTTTAATTTTTTAGATGTTCAGCGATTTTCAATTGCCTCATCCAGTTTTGATTTTATAGGTATTCGGCGATTTTCAATTGCCAAACTGACAACAGTGACTCAATGCAAAGTTAGCGATAATCTCCCGATTATCAAAACAATATCACATTTTTAACATTCTCGACCATACGCCGCGCCGTACAAAATCGGCGAAAATCAGCTTATCTTGAATCTCTACAATAATCACTCTGATTCTCTGATGAAACGTGTTATTCGCTCGTTGACAATACGGGTATAGTTGCGTTTCGCTTTATCAGGGAGGTAACTTTGGGCTATGAGATTTAATGCACCCTCTGGTAGCGATATGTACTTGTTGAGTATTTTATCTATACGCCTTTTGACCAAGCCGATTTTATAGCCGAACCGCTCAAAGTCGAGACGGCAGGGATGACCGGTCCTTTCAAATACATCACTTTTCTCAATGTCTGGTGCTAGTCCTCCGTCAAGCCCAAGATCATCTCCGTTCACATGAAGGCTGGTGTTCAGAAGGTCGTATGCGGGAGCTAAGCGGTAATCCTGTCCGTTAAGAATCAAAGAGAAATTTTTAAGGTGTGCATCTCCGTTTGCATAGATATAGTTGAATACGACTAATTCAAAGAATCGTTCCATGTCAACCATCCATGCGGCTACATTTGCCCGAATTGCTTTGGCAATATCCTCGTAGCTACCGTTATACTTGAAATGAAGGCCGGTGGTCTGTTCGTTTTTGCCGACTAACGAAGCGAAATCTTCCATCGGCAGTTTTGAGCTGTCGGGCAGAATATCGAAAC
>JAIDYR010000046.1 GCA_029057985.1 Muribaculaceae bacterium
GCTCCTTCTTCAAAAATCGAAACTGCCTCAAAATCTGTGCATTTTCTCGTTAACATTCTTTAGTAAACCGGCTCTTACACTGCGAGCTCATATTATTTTGCAGAGCAGTCCATCGGACAGCGGGGCTTAATCTGCTTGAAGAAGTCATTGCCTTTATTGTCAACGAGGATGAAAGCGGGGAAGTCTTCAACTTCGATTTTCCAGATTGCCTCCATGCCCAATTCGGGATATTCGAGCAGCTCCACATTCTTGATACTGTTCTGGGCAAGGATTGCTGCCGGACCGCCGATTGAGCCGAGATAGAAACCTCCATGCTTCTTGCAGGCATCCGTGACTTGCTGCGAACGATTGCCCTTTGCGATCATTATCATCGAACCTCCTGCTTCCTGGAATTGATCGACATAGCTGTCCATGCGTCCTGCTGTAGTAGGACCGAATGAACCTGAAGGCATTCCTTCAGGCTTTTTAGCCGGACCTGCGTAATAGATAGGATGCTTCTTGAGATATTCAGGCATAGGTTCTCCGGCGTCAAGACGCTCTTTGATCTTGGCATGAGCGATATCGCGGCCAACGATTATTGTGCCGTTGAGAGAAAGACGGGTAGATACCGGATATTTGTCGAGATCTGCAAGCACCTCTTCCATAGGACGGTTGAGATCGATCTTGATTACTTCTCCTTCTCCTGCTTTACGGTATTCTTCGGGTATGAGTTCTCCGGGGAATTCGTCAAGTTTCTCTATCCAGAGTCCGTCGCGGTTGATCTTAGCCTTAACATTGCGATCGGCTGAACAGCTTACACCCATTCCTACGGGGCAAGATGCACCATGACGGGGCAGACGCACCACGCGCACGTCGTGAGCAAAATATTTACCACCGAACTGAGCTCCAAGACCCAGATTCTGAGCAGCTTCAAGAAGTTCTTTTTCAAGCTCAATATCGCGGAAAGCCTGACCATATTCGTTGCCGTGAGTCGGGAGAGCATCATAATACTTGGTTGAGGCTTTCTTGACAGTCGCAAGGTTTACTTCGGCCGACGTGCCGCCGATCACAAATGCGATGTGATATGGAGGGCAAGCTGCGGTGCCGAGTGATTTCATTTTCTCAATCAGGAAGGGCACAAGAGTCTTCTTATTAAGGATGGCCTTTGTCTCCTGATACAGATAGGTCTTATTGGCTGAACCGCCACCCTTGGCGATAAATAGGAATTTATATTCATCCCCCTCAGTTGCATGGATCTCGATCTGAGCCGGAAGGTTACACCCTGTGTTGACCTCATCATACATCGTAAGAGGTGCATTCTGAGAATAGCGCAGGTTATTTTCAGTGTATGTCTTATATACTCCGAGGGAAATCTTCTCTTCGTCGTTGCAACCGGTCCATACATGCTGTCCCTTGTAACCGGCACAGATTGAAGTACCGGTATCCTGACAGAAGGGGAGTACACCTTTGGCAGCCACCTCAGCATTGCGAAGCATTGTAAGAGCTACAAACTTATCGTTTTCCGATGCTTCCGGATCATTAAGGATCTTTGCCACCATCTCGTTGTGTTCGCGACGAAGCATGAATGAACAGTTATGGGAAGCTACATTGGCAATTACTGTAAGAGCTTCCGGATCAACGACCAGCATCTCGTGGCCGTTCCAATCCTCTACTTTTACGTAGTCCTTGGTGATAAGTTGATATTCTGTAGTGTCCGGTCCCAAAGGAAACGGTTCCTGATAATGGAAAGGTTTTGTTGCCATGATATTATGATAAAGTATAAATTTCAGATTTGCGAATTTACAAAAAAAGTTTGATACATTTATATAGAAGGAGGTAAAAAGAAGAAATAAGTTTCGGAAACTTTTTTTTACAAAAATTTGGACAGGAATTTAAAAATTTGTAATTTTGTTTCCCGGTTTGTTTATTTTTATCAAATAGCCGTGGATACAAAGTATATTTTCGTTACAGGAGGCGTGGTTTCCTCCCTTGGTAAAGGTATTATTTCATCATCACTCGCTCGCTTGCTTCTTTCAAGAGGATATAGCGTAACCATTCAAAAGTTCGACCCCTACATCAACATTGACCCCGGCACTCTCAATCCCTACGAACACGGGGAATGCTACGTGACTGTCGACGGGCATGAAGCCGACCTCGACTTAGGCCACTACGAACGCTTCACCGACATCCCCACCACCCGGGCCAACAACGTCACTACAGGACGAATCTATCAATCCGTCATTGATAAGGAGCGTCGGGGCGACTACCTGGGCAAGACCGTCCAGATCATACCTCATATCACAGATGAGATTAAAGAGAATGTAAAACTTCTCGGTCAGACAGGAAAGTTTGATTTCGTTATTACTGAAATCGGAGGCACGGTCGGCGACATTGAATCAACGCCGTTTCTTGAAGCAATGCGTCAGCTGAAATGGGAACTCGGCAAGAATGCACTGAGCATTCATCTTACCTACGTGCCATATCTCAAAGCCGCAAAGGAACTAAAGACAAAACCTACCCAACATTCCGTAAAGCAACTTCAGGCTATAGGAATTCAACCCGATATTCTCATTCTTCGCACCGAAAAGGATATACCTCAGCAGATGCGTCGGAAAGTAGCACAGTTCTGCAATGTCGCTCCCGAAGCGGTCATTCAGAGCGTAGATGCCTCATCAATCTATCAGGTCCCTCTGATGATGCATGAGCAAGGACTTGATGAGCTCGTAATCCGCATGACAGACGCTCCCTTCCGGAGGCTTCCGGACCTTTCCGGATGGAACGACTATCTGCGTCGCCGCGACAACGCAAAGAATGAAATCAACATAGCGCTCGTCGGGAAATACGTAGAGCTTCAGGATGCTTATAAATCCATAGCTGAATCTTTGATGCACGCCGGCGTTTACTCCGGTCGCAAAGTGAATCTCAAGTACATCAGTTCGGAAAATCTGACAGATGAAAATGTCGGCAATACTTTGAAAGGCATGGCCGGAGTCCTCATTGCTCCCGGATTCGGGCAGAGGGGTATCGAGGGTAAGTTTACCGCACTGAAATGGGCACGCGAAAACGACGTGCCGACCTTCGGCATATGCCTCGGAATGCAATGTATGGTTATCGAATACGCCCGCAACGTTGCCGGTCTGCAGGATGCCAATTCGGCTGAAATGGATCCTGACGCTCCCTTCAAGGTCATTGATATAATGGAAGACCAGAAGAATATTGCCAAAATGGGTGGCACAATGCGACTCGGAGCTTATGAATGTGATCTCGCGGAAGATTCTCTGGCTGCCCGAGCATACGGAAAGACCTCAATATCCGAACGCCATCGTCATCGCTATGAATTCAATGAAGCCTACCGCAAGCGCCTTGAAGAGGCGGGACTACGTTGCGTCGGCGAGAATCCTCAGACCGGACTCGTAGAAGTAGTGGAAGTGCCGGCGCTCAGATGGTTTGTCGGTACTCAGTATCATCCTGAATACCAGTCGACAGTGCTGCATCCTCATCCTCTTTTCATGTCATTTTTAGAAGCTGCCATCGATTACGAAAAGGAAATCAACTAATGGAGATCATCAAACATGAATGTGGAGTCGCCTTGATACGTCTCCGCAAACCACTGAAATACTATCGTGAGAAATATGGCAGTGACCGCTACGCTCTCGACAAATTGTACCTCCTCATGGAGAAGGAACATAATCGCGGACAGGAAGCCGCCGGAATAGGATGCGTTAGATTGGATACTCCTCCCGGACAGGAATACATCTATCGGGAACGGGCGCAAGGCACGAGCGCTATCACGGATATATTCTCCGAAGTCAACCGCCGCATATCTGATTATCTTGAAGAGGGTCAACCCGAGGAATTCGCTCCTTTCATCGGAGAGGTCTATATGGGTCATCTCCGTTACAGCACTACAGGACGCTCCGGCATCAACTATGTCCATCCCTTTATGAGACGCAATAACTGGAGCTCCCGGAATATGCTGCTTTGCGGAAATTTCAATATGACCAACGTCGATGAAATTTTCAATTCGATCACTGCTACAGGACAGCATCCCCGTCTATATGCCGATACTTTCATACTTCTCGAGCAGTTGGGGCATGCTCTCGACAGGGAAAACGAGCGACTCTTCCAAATCCATCATGAGGATGGCCTGCGCGGTCTTGATCTTTCAAAGAGTATTGCCCGCGATCTGAATGTCGCCAATATGCTCAGACGATGCTCGCCGCTATGGGATGGAGGCTACGTGATCTGCGGAATTGTCGGCAACGGAGATCTATGGACAATGCGTGATCCCAACGGGATTCGCCCCGCTTTCTACTATATAGATGATGAAATCGTTGTCATAGCCAGCGAGCGCCCGGTGATCCAGACTGTATTCAACCTTCAGGTTGACGATGTTAAGGAACTTCAACCCGGCGAAGCCATTATCGTCGACAGAGACAGTTCGGTCAGATGCGAACAGATTCTGCCCGCAGGCCAAAATGCGCGTTGCAGTTTCGAAAGAATATATTTCTCCAGGGGTTCAGACTCGGATATATATCGTGAGCGAAAGGAATTGGGTCGCGAACTCACTCCAAGAGTTCTTAAGGCTATTGACGGAGATATCGACCATACGGTCTTTTCTTTTATACCGAATACGGCAGAAGTGGCGTTCTATGGTCTTATCAACGGACTTGAAGAGGAGCTTGACCGTCGGAAGGCGGATGAGATTTTGACTCTGGCAACTCAAGGGAAACTATCATCAGAACGCGTCAAAGAAATTATGAGGCGTAAGATCCGCAATGAGAAAGTGGCAATCAAAGATATAAAACTCCGCACCTTCATAGCAGAGGGGGCATCGCGCGATGATCTTGCAACTCACGTCTATGATATCACTTACGGATCTGTAGGCCGAGGAGAAAAACTGGTTGTCATTGACGACAGTATCGTCCGTGGGACGACACTGCGTCAGTCAATCCTCCGTATTCTCGACAGGTTGCATCCAAAGAAGATAGTTGTCGTCTCAAGTTCGCCACAGGTAAGATATCCTGATTGCTACGGCATAGATATGTCACGCTTAGGAGAATTCATCGCTTTCAGAGCGGCTATGTCGCTTCTTAAAAAGCGCGGAATGGTAGATGTTGCGCAGCGGGTCTACGAACTCTGCAAAGAGCAAGACGGACTACCCAAAGAAAAGATCCGGAACCACGTCAAAGAGATCTACGCTCCCTTCAGCGACGAAGAGATAGCCAGCGAAATAGCCTTGCTGCTGACCCCGCCGCAGACCGGAGCTGAAATTGAAATCGTCTTCCAGACCGTAGAGAATCTTCATAAGGCAATTCCGGGCCATCCGGGAGACTGGTATTTCACCGGGAATTATCCGACTCCCGGAGGCAACCGCCTTGTCAACAGAGCCTACATCAATTTCTTCGAAGGTCACGCTGAAGCGCGATAAAATATTTTATACGCCGTCGCTCAATACCAGTTGCCCCGGCATTTACACTTTTAGAGCGATGGGGCTTAAAAAGTTAGATAGTAGGCTGATTATTTGCATAATTCGGACTTTTTTATTAATTTTGCGGCATTAAAGCGGTATTAACCGTTTTGATGCCGTTAATTTTAGCGTGACATTGCAGAGATGCTGCATTAATTAGGCTTTAACAAGCCCTGATCTCGTATTACGGCATTTTTACGTAAATAAAAAATCTATCTACAGGCAAATACTACGAAATTAGAA
The DNA here is from genome assembly GCA_029057985.1 of Muribaculaceae bacterium. GTDB lineage: Bacteria > Bacteroidota > Bacteroidia > Bacteroidales > Muribaculaceae > Lepagella. Next base: position 5,693 of record JAIDYR010000046.1, read on the forward strand.
TGAATAATTTCGTAAGAACTTAAAGATGGCAAAAAAAACTGTTAAAAAGGACGTTACGTCCGCTAAAAATATCGACTTATTGTTTGAGACGAGTTGGGAGGTCTGCAATAAGATTGGAGGAATATATACAGTGCTGTCGACCAAGGCTCGCGAATTGCAAGCTGTCTATGGCGACAAGCTGATTTTCATAGGTCCGGACGTATGGTCAGACCAAATACCCTCCCCGACATTCATCGAGCGCAAGACTCTGCTAAAGAGCGCCGCTTCGAAACTTCAACTTCCCGAAAATCTTTCAATTCGCGTTGGCCGATGGGATATCCCGGGCAGCCCTATAGTCGTCTTGGTCAAATTCCATTCGATGTTTGAACGCCTCAACGCCATATACGGCGAGATGTGGGAGAAATATGGAGTTGATTCCCTTAACGCTTACGGCGACTATGACGAATCCTGCGCTTTCGCAATTGCATCAGCTATTGTTGCGATGCGCCTTACAGAATTTCTTAAGGCAGATCCCTCCAAAGTAATCGCTCACTTCGATGAATGGACAACAGGCATGGGACTGCTTTATATAAAGGCCCATATGCCGGAGGTCGCTACAATTTTTACGACCCATGCTACAAGCATCGGGCGTTCAATCTGCGGCAACGGAAAGAATCTCTATCAATATTTCGAAGGCTACAACGGCGACCAAATGGCTCGCGAACTCAACATGGTAGCCAAGCACTCTCTCGAAAAGACCGCAGCCAAGCAAGCAGACTGCTTTACGACTGTCAGCGACGTTACCGCGCGCGAATGTACCCAGTTGCTCGACGTGACTCCTGAAGTAGTTACCCCTAACGGATTCGAGCCAGATTTTGTGCCCGAAGGCCGCAAATATACCATCCGTCGAAATTCAGGACGCGAACGCCTGCTGAAAATTGCAGGTCTGATGCGCGGCAAGGAATTTGAGAAAGAGACTCTCATTGTTGGCACTTCAGGCCGTAATGAATACAGAAATAAAGGACTCGATCTCTTCATCGACTCGATGATCGAGCTTGGCGAGAAATATAATCCTGAAGGTAAAGATATTCTCGGACTGATTATGGTCCCCGCATGGGTCAAGGAGCCTAACGGAGCCCTTCTTATTGACCTTAATAATGATGGCGATGCTCTTCCGGAATGTAACTTCCTTACGCATCGGCTCAATAACGAGGATTCCGACAGCGTCTGCCGCCGTCTCCGTCAATTGAAGTATGAAGGCCGCGGAGGAAACGTTAGCCTTATCTTTATTCCCTGCTATCTTGATGGCCACGACGGCATTGTTGACATAGCTTATTATGATCTGCTTCCGGCTCTTGACCTCACTATCTTCCCTTCTTACTATGAACCCTGGGGCTACACACCCCTGGAGAGCGTAGCGTTCAGCGTGCCGACAATCACAACCGACAAGGCCGGATTCGGCCAATGGGTTGCAGCTAATTTCCCTGATTCGCTGGAATCTTGCGGGGTGAAAGTAATCGGACGAGAGGATACCAACTATCTTCAGAATACAGAAGAGATAGCCTCTACTGCAGCAACCTACATGACCCTTCCCGCAAAAGATAAAAAGGAAGCTCGCGAAGCAGCCTGCGCCACATCCCGTAAAGCTGACTGGAAATTCTTCATTGAAGATTATTACAAAGCTTTCGAAATAGCGCTGAAAAACGCTTCCGAACGGGAAAAATAATAATCACTATTCAGAATAAATTTCTTAGCTAAATAAATAGATATGAAACTTGAAGTAAGTAATTCCAATCAGCCCGTCTGGCACAACCTCACAGTGAGCACAGAGCTACCCAAGCAGCTCAAGCCACTTGAGGAAATGAGTAAGAACCTCTGGTGGGTATGGAATAGCGAAGGCAAAAGCCTTTTCCGCGACATCGATCATGACCTTTGGCGTAAGGTAGGGGAGAACCCTGTAATGCTCCTCCAGCGAATCAGCTACGAACGCCTCAAAGAGATCCTCGACGATAAAGCGTTCATGGATCGCATCAAACTTGTCTACGCTTCTTTCAAGGACTATATGAAGCAGCCTATGCACACTGACATCCCCAGCGTAGCATACTTCTCCATGGAATATGGTCTTTGCAACTGTCTGAAAATCTACTCCGGCGGTCTTGGCGTACTCGCCGGCGACTATATCAAGCAAGCATCTGACAGCCGCGTCAACATGACAGCTGTCGGCTTCCTCTATCGCTTTGGATATTTCTCCCAGAGCCTTTCGATCAATGGCCAGCAGGTTGCCAACTACGAAGCTCAGAACTTCGAACAGCTCCCCATCGATCAGGTACTCGACGAGACCGGTCAGCCGATGATTCTTGAAGTTCCCTTCCCCGGACGCATCATCTACTGCCATGTATGGCGTGTCAATGTCGGACGCATGAAGCTTTACCTGCTCGACACTGATTTCGACCGCAACTCAGAATTCGACCGCCCGATCACCCATAAGCTCTACGGAGGCGATTGGGAAAACCGCATTAAGCAGGAATATCTACTCGGCATCGGCGGCGTAATCATGCTTAATAAGCTTGGTATCAAGGCTGATATTTACCACTGCAACGAGGGTCACGCAGCACTCCTCAATCTGCAGCGTCTCGTCGACTACGTTCAGAACGATCATCTCCCCTTCAACGTAGCCCTCGAAATGGTCCGCGCAACTTCCCTCTACACTGTGCATACTCCCGTTCCCGCAGGTCACGACTACTTCGAAGAAAGCCTCTTCGGCAAGTATCTCGGCGAATACCCCGCAAAACTCGGTATCTCCTGGAACGACCTCATCAACATGGGCCGCGAGAACCCCAATACCAACGAACGCTTCTCAATGAGTGTTTTCGCTCTCAATACTTGCCAGGAAGCCAACGGCGTAAGCTGGCTCCACGGCGAAGTATCCAAGAAGATGTTTGCAGGCATCTGGAAAGGTTATAGCCCCGAAGAGTCTCACGTAGGATATGTGACCAACGGCGTGCACATGCCGACATGGGCAGCTTCCGAATGGAAATCTTTCTATGAAGAGAAGCTCGGTCCGGAAGTATTCGAAGATCAGTCCAACCCGGAGGCTTGGAAAGGTATCTTTGAAGTAGGCGACGACGAAATCTGGAACATGCGCATGACGCTCAAAAATAAGTTTATAGATTTCGTTAAGCGTGACTTTAAGGAGAAATGGCTTAAGAATCAGGGTGATCCCTCTGCAGTAGTCAAGATCCTCGATAAGATCAATCCCAACGCTCTTATCATCGGTTTCGCACGCCGCTTCGCGACTTACAAACGCGCTCATCTTCTCTTCACGGATCTCGACCGTCTGGCCAAGATCGTCAATAATGAGCAATATCCCGTACAGTTCATCTTCTCCGGTAAGGCTCACCCCGCCGACGGAGCAGGACAGGGTCTTATACAGCGTATTGTGGAAATCTCCAAGATGCCACAGTTCCAGGGTAAGATCATCTTCCTCGAGGACTATAATATGATAGTTGCCAAGCGTCTTGTGACAGGCGTCGACATCTGGCTCAACACTCCGACACGTCCTCTTGAGGCATCCGGCACATCCGGCGAAAAGGCCGAAATGAACGGTGTCCTCAATTTCTCCGTGCTCGACGGATGGTGGTACGAAGGTTACCGCATGGACGAGAAGGGCGGCTGGGCGCTGACCGACCGTATCACATATACCGACAACTCTCAGCAGGATCAGCTCGATGCGGCTACTATCTACTCTATGCTCGAAAACGAGATTATCCCGCTTTACTTCAACAAGAACTATAAGGGCTACAGCCCCGAATGGATCCAATATATCAAGCGCTCCATCGGTCATATCGCTCCTCACTTCACTATGAAGCGTCAGCTTGATGACTACATCGCTCGCTTCTATAAACCCGAAGCCAAGCGTGCATCCAAGCTCGCTGCCCATGATTTCGCTAAAGCGCGTGAGATCGTAGCATGGAAAGAAGAAGTAGCTTCCAAATGGCATGACGTGCAGGTTCTCGAAGTTAACTACGATGACTCTATCAGCAACGCACTCTCCACAGGTTCCGACCTTGAGATCTCATGCAAGCTCGACACCAAGGGTCTCGGCGATGCAATCGGCGTAGAGCTCGTCTACTATCGTGAGCACGATGGCGAAAGCACATTCGACGGCACTTCAGATCTGAAGATTGTCAACAAGGAAGGCGATATCTATACTTACGCTCTCAAACTTAAGATCAAGGAAGCAGGCATGTTCCGCTACGCTCTCCGCATGTATCCGAAGAACGTAGAACTTCCCCACCGCATGGATTTCGCTTACGTCCGCTGGATCTAATACGAAGCCACTGCTGAAAATCACCGGATAATTTTCCGGACTAAATAGAAATGGCATCCCACGCGTGGGATGCCATTTCTATTTATATTTACGTATGATTAATTTCTTAATCGCCTTCGTTGTAGCTACTTTCTGTATTAACCTTCCAGAGAGCCGCCTTATCCATGGATTTACCGGATAGATAGTCTGCCGTAAGCAGACCGGTCATCATTGAATGATCCATGTTGTTATATCTGTGTTGACCGTTACGTCCGATACAAAAAAGATTTGGAATTCCATCAAGAAAATCTCTTAACCGATGGATCTTATCATATGTGCCGGAATAAGAAGGATACGCTTTCCGCTCTTTTATCTGAATAGCGTCCATTACAGTTTTCCCGGACGCGATACCGAGATGTTCGAGTTCTCCAATAGCCATATCGATAAAATCCTGCGGAGACATAGTCCAAAGTTCGTCGCCTTCATTACAGAAATATTCAAGCCCTATCCATATGGTATTTTCAAAATCCTTGACTATATATGGCGACCAGTTGTTGAAAATCTGAATACGCCCTAATTTAATCTCAGGGTCCTGAATATATATCCATGTATCCGGAATCCGGTCACCGAATGAGGGGAATGAGGTATTATTCTTGATATTCAGCTTTGGAAGAAGTATTCCTACAGTAATAAAATCCCGATATTTCAAGCCTTCTGCAATAAGTCGGATATCTTCGGGCACTTCGATACCTTCAAGAGAATCAATCAATTCACACAGCGGCATGGATGATGCAAAATAATCACATTCTACAACCTTATAGTCTCCTCCGGCAGTCTCGATCATGACACTCTCAATCCTGTTATCTTTGCCGACCTGAATTTTCTTGACTTTAGTGCCAACCTGAATTTCCGCGCCGGCCGCTGCTGCATTCTCAGCCATTTGCGACCACATCTGGCCCGGTCCGAATTTCGGATAGTGGAAAGTGTCAATTAGCGACGTCTCTATCTCCCTGCGACGATTGTTGGGAAACCGGAATTTCTTTATTATCATTTCATTTATGACTGACCATAGCGACAGAGTCTTCACCCGTTGTGCTCCCCAATCAGCTGAAATGCCGGACGGATGCAAGCCCCATACCTTCTCGGTATAGTTCTCAAAAAACATTTCATACAGCGGGCGTCCGAAACGATTGATATAAAAGTTCTCAAGAGAAGTCTCCGGCAAATGTTTTAATTTTGCTTTAATGAATCCGATGACACAGTCAATCGTATTCTTAAACCCCATTGCCTTAAGAGTATCAGACCGTAAAGTTACGGGATAGTCAAAAAATCTTTTGTTGAAGTATATGCGCGAAACGCGTCTGCGACGCAGGAAAACATTGTCAGAAATCTCCGGATTTCCTGTCTGTTTCCCGGAGATAACCTGTTGATAATGATTACCGGACAATTCATCCTTGGAAGGATATTCTTGCAGGGGCATTATATCCTTCCATAAATCCATAATGCGCGGAATCTTAGTGAAGAATCTGTGACCTCCGACATCCATATAGTTGCCATTATGGCATATAGTGCGTGATATACCCCCTAATGTTTCGGAAGCTTCAAAGACTATAGGACTTATGGAAGCTGACGTCGTTGCCAATTCGTAAGCAAGAGTCAGACCGGCAGGTCCTCCGCCGGCAATTACCAAAATTTCTTTATCACCCTTATTCAATTGATTCATTTACAAACCTCAGACCAATTTATCCTCACTAAGAGCCTGTTTACTAAGAAGTGTTAAAATTTCATTTTGATCGAATATCAACGATAAAACGCCCATCTTTTGGCCATTTTCGATCTTTTCATCAGTCGCGATGCCCGCATCGCTCCTTCTTCAAAAATCGAAACTGTCTCAAAATCTGTACATTTTCTCGTTAACATTCTTTAGTAAACCGGCTCTAAATGCTTAATCGACAAAGACTGTCAAGGGTAGCATTGATTGCGCAAATTTAATATTAAAGATTTTATTTTCAACAATATATATTTTATACGATTAAATTCATCCGGTCTTTCTTTAAGGGCAAGCAAATAGGGTAGACGCCAATATAAAGGGATATTATTTATCAATTTGCTATAATTCAATGATGGATACAAATCAAGAATTTTCTTTTGAGAGTCTCCTTCGGTATGGATCAAGGCGGTAAGTTTATCCTCAAAGCGCATGACGTCCAGAAGGTGCTGATACTCCGGACCTAAATCATTCTCAAATTCTGATAATATTTCAATTGCTCTGAAATGGCTGTTGATTACATTCTCGGAGAAAGTTTTAGAGATAGAACTGCCATTGTAAGTGACATAATGAGCATAGGCTCCCGGGACTTTCACAATATTATGCGTTGACATTAAGATCCGGGCGACAGCCGCCAGATCCTCGCGATAATCAAATCCGGAGATAAATGTGTCAGAAATATTTTCGTAAATATTTTTCCTTACCAATTTATTCCATAGCATATATCCAACTGATGAGCCGGATTTCTGCAAAAGACTTTTCATCCTCTCCTTAAGAGAATCATGAATCTCTACGCGAATTATCTCCTCATGGGAAGGAAAAGTCTTGTAATAGTCCGCTATAGCCATGTCTGCATCCGATTTTAATGCATGGCTATACATTTGCATTAGCATGTCAGGCTCGAAATAATCATCGCTGTCACAGAATATTATATATTTCCCTTGAGCAGCCTGCAGGCAAGTATTTCGCGATGCACCAATTCCACCATTGATTTCGTGATGCAGAATCGTTACTTGACCGGATCTATCGGGAAACTCTTCAACTAATCCTTTGATAATCGCAATGGAATCATCAGGCGTGGCATCGTCAAGAAAAATGAACTCTACGCCCTCCCTCATAGTCTGGCCAAACAAAGAACGCACGCATCTTTCGATATATTTCTCGACATTATATACGGGAATCAGTACCGAGACATTCACCTTTTCCCGTATCTTCCTCAGCTCCATAATCCCGATATTTCCACGTCCATCACCACCCTGATATTTACTCTAATCACCCGATAACTATAATAATCATAATAACTGTAATAATCACGTAGTTAAAGGAGTTTATTATAGAAATCTCTGTATTGCCCGGCAACAACTTTACTTGTAAACATTTCCCTGACTCGCCGTCCGGCGTTGCTGACAAGTCTCATTCTCAATTCATCGTTCTGAAGTAGATAATCTACTGCTCCGGCGAATTGCTTATAGTTGCTGTTTTCTGCTTCAAGACCGGTCTGATTTTTGACAGAAACCCAGTTTACACCGGATTTGGGAATTGTAAAGGTGACCGGAGCACACCCGCAATACATAGCTTCCAGGAGCGCTACTCCGAAGGCCTCGTTAGGAGTGATTGACGGGAAGGCAAAGACATCGGCGGCTTGAAGATAAAGTCTTTTCTCGGGTTCAGAGATTCTTCCTAACCAATGGACCCTATCAGATTGATATTCATTCTGAAGATTCTCCGTCAGCGGGCCCTCACCCGCTATTAAAAATACGCAATCACTCTTGACCCTCTTCTCCGCCTCCAGAAGATACTCAAGACCTTTATATTTGACGTGTCGACCGATAAAAAAGACAATCTTCTTATTACCGTATTTCTCCTTTATGGCTGCTACTTTTTCTTTTTCATAACTCTTAAGATCCAGATTCCTCTCATCTATGGAGCAGGGGATCACTCTCACCTTATTCCTATACTTCTTTAATGCCGGAGATTCATCGAGATAGGACTGACTGGTCGCTATAATGGCATCAGCAGTCTTCAGCAATCTTTTTTCGATGGATAAGGTCGTAAGATGACGTAAGACTCCATGACCGAATATATCGGAATGCCAATGTACTACTACCTTAAAATCTTTCTTCTGATTCAGTAAATATAGGGCTGCCAAAGGATTAGGCCAATGAATATGCACAACTTCCGGCTTATGTTTTCGGATAGCGCGTTTGAGTTCGCGGAGATAACGCAGCGACAATGGTTGACTCGCGAGCATTCCGAACATTCCGGCTCTAATGACCTTGACCCTCTGATCGCCGGTCTTGACAGTGAAATTTGCTGTATTGAATGAAAGGACAATATGCTTATCTTCAGGCATACTGTCGACTATAAATTTGCTTATTATCTCTATCCCTCCCTCAATAGGAGGATAAAACTTACAAAGATGAAGAATTTTCATGATTATCTGTCGATACTCGAAGCCTTTTTCTTTCCTTTCAGCGCATTTTTGAAAAATATATTCAAGTGATCCCAATACGCTGTAAAGAGACAAAAAAGAAGTGAGAATATTACCGGCTTATAACAAAATATTATTCCATACCATTGGGTGCGAAACGTCATTATCACCAATGTCAGAAAGACTGCGGCCGCATATCTTGAACTCCTGCTTTTAATGAAGAGGTAATATAAAATCCGACCATATACAAATGCATACGCCAGGACCCCAATCGGTCCGAAGGCAAGCATCCCTTCGGAGTAATATAATCCACCTCCCGGATTCGGAAGAACATTCCGGTTGAGGAAGACCGAATAATTATAGTCGGAGAGAGCGCCATAAAATTTCCCCGGGAAAAGGCCAAAGATGCAATTCAGGAATACCTTTGGCTCAAACCCTGCCTCCAGCCATTCCTTGACACTGCAAAGATAGACAAAAACTACGTCGCATACAGTCTGCTGAGCATAGATGCTTCGCAGAAAAAGAATCGTATGGATCGATTTGCCATCCCGATATTTCCCTGCAGCGACTCCTACTATAAACAATATCAGCAGGACCGGAATTATTATCCTTAGTTTTAGATTTCTCTCCCCGGCATAACCGCTATCTCTTATGCCGTCGCGCGCAATTATCATCAGCATGATGACCGAGGCTATACTGTCGACTCTGTCGCCCCCGGCTATCACTAAAAGAAGTATTCCTATATGCAATAATGACGGTAGGCTGCGTAGCGGACGGCGACACATCAGCATTATCACATTGGTAGATATGTAGATTGTGGCCAGATTAATCGGAAAGTATATTCCGAATACCCGCGGATAGGACACAAGGGCAGAAACTGAAATGATACCCAACATTCCATAATACATTTTCTTGGAACATTGAAATGTCGGAAAGGAGTAAGTCTTATTGCGCAAGGGATTTAGCACCCATATCATCAGAAGATTAACCCCGAAGCATAGAAGATTGGACAATAAAAGCGTATCCTCCGGGAAATCGGGTCTGTGTTGCCTGAGTCTCCATGGGAAGGGCAAACCTAATGAATATGCAATCAATGTGATTTGAGGCCAGATAGAAACTAATAATATCAGTTTCAACACGAGACTCCTGAATTTGAATATACAGAATATCTCGATTATGACGGCAATTAAAAATATGGAGAGCGCGAAGGGATTCATTCTTCTATTTCATGCTGCAGAGCCTCTTTATAACTCTGAAAGGTATAGGCCTTTAAGTCAGAAGGTCGGAAAGATTCCAAGGATATGGTTTCCATCGCCTTTTCAATAGATTGAGTCGACACCGGATCAATGAAAATATAATTATCAACCTCCTCAGCCATTTCTTTCATTCCTCCCTGCGGCACAGTCATAATGAAAAGACCATGCGCAGCTGCCTCCACGATACTGAGTGGAGCAAATTCCGCTCCTGAAGAGGGGAGGACTAAAGCGTCATAATCGCTCATCAGAGATAATATTTCATCATGAGAACGAGCGCCTTTAAGACTGACTCTTTCAGTAAGACCCGATCTGCGGATTTCATCCGAAATCTCTTTTTCAAGGGATCCGGTTCCATAAATATCAAAGATATACTCTCGTTGAAACCCGCGGAGTGCCTTCAGAAAGGGCAGAATTCCCTTCTCATAAGAAAGCCGCCCAACGAAAAGAAGTCTTACACAATTATTAGCGCCGCATTTATTCCGGGAAGCAGGACCCAAGGGAGAGGCCGGGAGGGGAGAGCCATCATTTGAAATCTTACCCGATTGAGCCTCAGCTTTTGAGCCGAGACATGGATTCCTTAAAACAGTTCCATCCAATGACGGATAGAATCTGCGGATTCGCTGAAGCAGAAAAATTCCCGGAGAGAGGACTTTGTCAAATACTTTATGCAGATTGAGAATCCTATATGCCAAAAGCCATTGCATCTTCTTCGACAGACTGTAAATCCATCCTCTATAGTCAACTCTTCTCCAGATAAATTCGCTTGCAGAGGCATACTCCTTGAATAGTTTTGGCTCCCCTTTATCAAAATAATTCAATCCGCTGTTAGGACATATAAGATGGGCATCGTGAGCATTATACAGTACTCTGAACCCCTGGAGTCTCTTATGCTTACGCAATACTTGAAGCAATGCCGGAGAAAGTACCGAAGTATAGTTGAATACTATCACTATAGAGTATCTCTTCTCCTTCAGTAACAAATTCAGATTCTTGACCGTCTTGAAATTATAGATATAACTCAGCGGACTACCCGACGGTTCGGGTTTTTCCTTGCCGAAGAAGATATCGACCTCATGACCTGAGTCCCGGAGAGCATCCTTCATCTTGTGAAAGACGATCTCCGCTCCTCCTGCTTCCAGAAAGTCATTTATCAACAGAATCCGCATCCGTCAGTCTCTTTTGAGTTTTATAAAGCAATCCAATGAGAGGTCTATTCACTCGTTTTGATTGCTATCAGAGAGCCGGCAAACTTGAGTATATGCCGACGTTCAGCCGGGTTCATACCGAGTAATAATTCAGCTGCCAATATCAGAGCAAAACCGGCTCCAACGGTTACTATCCAATTTAAATCGGGATAACAGATATTTTTGAAGATATATAATGCAACTGCAATTACCGCAACCGTCAAGGAAGGGATTCCGACATCGCGAAGGAATCGAAGAATAGAGAATTGCGGCAATTCAATTTTAAGCATAAATATTCTCACGGCATTGGTCAGCACAGTCAAGATAATACTAATGACAAAGACCGCCACGGGAGAGTAGCCCAGATACAAAGCATAGTAACTCAGTGGAAGATTAAGAATCAGCAGGAGTCCCGTGGCAATGTGATATCGTTTGATACGCCCCGTAGCTACAATTCCCGTATAAAGACTATGGATAAAAGATTCCAAAAGAGAATTGACAAGGATTAATTGGGTAAAGAGCGTAGTATAGGCAGGCACTTCTGTGAGCCAGATGTGAAGAATCCGATCTGTAGCTAAAAGAATAGGGAAAGCAAGGAGAAGCAGAAGGAAGAAAGAAAATTTCGATCCGAAATTAATAAGGCGCTCCATGTCGTTATAATCCCCTTTTGAGTAAGTCTTTATGATGGGCGGATTAGTAGCTTGTGCTAAATTCTGCACAAAAGTATTGACACCTACATTTACCTTAGTAGCGATTGCGTATGCTGCATTTACGACCGATCCGAAAAATATATTGATTATCACATCGCATCCCTGGACTGTGAAGGTAGTGGTGAGATTACCCAGGGTAGACCATGATGTAAATTTACCGAATGGCACGAGAATCTTCCGGTCAAAATTAAAACCGAAATGACATTCCGGCAATTTTAATCTGCAATAAATCCAATAAGCTATAAATTGGGAAGCATAAATCCCGAGTACCATCAGAGAATAATATTTCAGTCTTCCGGAAGCGAAGCATCCGATTGTAAACGCAACTCCAAGTTTGGCAATCACGTCGACCAATCCCAGCCATGTGAATACGCTTATTTTTTCGCGGGCTAAGACGGCAGCTAACAGAGGCCCTATAAGAATAGAAATCACCATGCTTCCTACCGCACTCTGATAGACCCATTGGGCTTCGGAGATCTTATCAGAAGGAATCGTCATGACACGCTGGATCAGAATGGGGCCTATCGCTTCCGCAATCACCATTACTGCTCCGGCCATTAAGAAATGGATAGTCATAGAGGCTTTGAATATCTCGGAAGTTGCCGAGATATTTCCGCGTGGTAATTCGAATGAAAGATAGCGCTGGGTTGAGTAAGACATCGCCCCTTTCATAAACGAAAACATTATCACTATCCCTCCGACCACATTATAAATACCGAAATCCTCAACCCCTAATTCTTCAAGCACAATGCGCGAGGTATAGAGAGTGACGCCCATCACGAGCATCATCCTCACGTATAGCATCAGAGTATTCCGGGCAATGACCTGAAATTTATTATCACCCTCGCCTGACATTACTCCCTCCGGAATTTATAATACACACTAACACTTAGCTTGATAAAACTCAATAAAATGATAATCAATCATATATCCTATAGTCTCATCAAACTGCCGAAAACTTTCTCTATTGTCTGGTCTTTAGTATCCACTAAAAAACCGTCTGTGAACTACAAAATTATAAAAATTTTCGCTATTCCGCAAGTTATTGTATCCCTCCGCAGATGTCAAAATTCGTTTTATAAAATTACTTGCGGCGAACTACAGGGCGGAAGATGCTTCCGTCTATTTCGCATTCCATGGCCTCGGCAACATGACATTCATAATCATCCCGTGTAAGTTTCCATGCTTTGGGAGTTCGCGTAGTCGGAAAACGGTTAAACCATGGATCCCTGCTCCAATACCATTCTATTTTCTCGATTCGCGCATCAGCCTGCCATGCCCGATGGAGTTCGAAGATGCGCGTGCGGGCTACTATAGTAATACCGAGAGTGCAGTCTTTCCAATGAGTCACGCATATGTAATGATCCCGAATTGCTATATCCGAATCCGAGATTTCATCTTCCGATTGATGCCGTATGGTGATTTTTCGATTGTGAAGACGATTGATTTCATTCATCTTCTTACGAAAAGAGGGGCCATGTGAAGGTTCATTATCCAAGCGCCGGAGCCAAACCCAATAATGGATCATTTCATGGATTATGGTATCCTCGATCACATGAACGGGCATATCAAAACGATTGCTGATCGTTATCGAGCATTCTCCCATGCCGCGCTGCTTTAAGGGACTGAAATGCACCGGGTAACGAAAACTCCCGAGCGCCCGACGAGCCGTCCCTATCTTCAATTCTATGGGAGGCAATGACCCATCGAAGCAGAGCGCATTAAATTCCTCAAACTTTTCTATTACAAACCGGATATGAGCCCTCATTAATTTCGTGGTTAATCGAATTCTCAGGCTTCATCGAGTTCTGCGGTTTCACGCTCCATAATGGAGGCTGCCAAAGAATCACCTGTCTGAATTATGGAAACAAGAGGGTAGAGCTTGCGGGCTACGTCATAGTTCTTGCAGTCCTCGATGCTATGCTGATTTACACCCCATGCTCCCATGTGCCAACGGATTGCCAACATCTCAGCGTCGCTGAGTTCCAGCCCGGAATAAAGGGCAATTACGAGAGATTTCTCACCATGTCCCATCGGGAAGTTTTTATAAGTGAGTTTATACCCTTCCGAGTCTTCCCATTGCCCGATCGCGTTACGCTTCTTTTTTACCGAACGGCGATAAATATCCGACTTGCAGATATCATGTAAGAGGGCCGAAATGATGATGCTGTCGCGGGTGACTTCTTTTTCCAGTGTTGGCTCAAGAGTCTTCATAGATTCCCATACAGCGAGAGAAGCCTTCGCTACATTGAGTGAATGTTGGGTCAGTCCTCCTTCCGTATTCAGATGATGATTAGCCGATGCCGGAGCTTCAAAGAAGCCCAGACGTTCAATCTCCTCCAACACATAATCCACTCCCTCACGCTCAGTCGACCTGAGCATCTCAATAAACTCCGCCTTTACAGCCTCCTTATCTATTTTATTCATATTATTATGTCCTTTTGTTTAGCAGTATTAAAATTGTCCATTCGCATTATAGTCTGCCTCTTTAAGCGCAAGAAAAGCTCTTTCTATTCTATAGTTCACTAACTCCTTTCTTGAATCTTCATCTAAATTTTCGATCATAAGGCAATTCTATCATTGAGGACATTATTTACAAAAGGAGTTCTCCTGGCATAAAATATCTTATAGACGAGAATTAAAGGAGATATATCCATTTTTAAATTCAACGATAAATCATATAAACTACTTGATATTGCAAGCTTTTTTCTTATAAATTCCTTTCCTATATAAGAATCCGGTAATAAAATCAAAAGATCTATATCTGATTCCGAGTGTCCTTCACCTCGAGCATAAGAACCATAAAGAAATGCTTTGGCATCCGGTGCAACCCTTTGCAAACATTCCTTGATTTTATTTAATATGGATGAGGATAGATTCATAAAGTTTATCGTTTGTCACGCAAAGATAATAAATAGGATACAATCATCCAAACTTCCAATTGCATTTTTGGAGCTTCGGCTTACATTTGAATATAGCCGTCACAAAGCCCTATTAAAATAATCCTAATTTGCGATTATCGAAAAGATTTTGTAATTTTGTATGCGGTCCCCGTGATAGGCGATGTCTCTAATGAGTATTGACGTCGGGTATTGGGAGGATCGTTAACATACGAAAGGCGTTTACCTGCGCTTTATTTCTTGGCTTCCGAAACTACCACTTTCAAAATCATAGTCAAGAATGAAGCAATAGTAGATGTCCCATGGGTGATTTATATTCTTACTTAGCTTTCTTCTTATAAAGTAAGCCAAGCAGACAAATATAAATTAATCACGGGGGCCGTCTACCATTGCTCGTTCTACTATGATGGGCTGTGGTAGGCCCCGGAAGCGGAATGAGCAAGGATGGCTCCCGCTTTTCGTTTATTCTGTAACCCTATCTATTGCCATACGGAGTCAATGGCTGCGACAGCTTTCGACCCGGAGTGCAAAATCCTACGCAACCATTATTGATCGATAATATCAACCGCATTTTGCGTGATGATCTGATTAATACCATCAGATCAGGCAGTCGTATATCTATCGCAGCAGCAAGTTTCTCTATCTACGCTTTTCAAGAACTTCGCCAACAACTCAACGAAATCTCCGAACTCAGATTTATTTTCACCTCTCCTTCATTTATAACGGAAAAGACCGATAAGCAACGTAGGGAATTTTATATCCCAAGAATCAATCGGGAAAGGGATCTATTCGGATCCGAATTCGAGATCAAACTTCGCAACGAGCTATCCCTTAAAGCCGTGGCTAAGGAATGTGCGGAATGGATCAGACGTAAAGCCTGCTTCAAATCTAACCGCACCGGGGATAACATGATGGGGTTTATAAATGTAGACCGGGTAAATTATATGCCTATTACGGGGTTCACTACTGTCGACCTCGGTTGCGAACGCGGTAACTTTGCTTATCAGTTTGTACAGCGCAATGAGCATCCCCTATCGCAATTCTATATCAACCTCTTCAATCAGATCTGGAACGACAACGAAAAGTTGGAAACTGTGACAGAAGAAGTACTCGACAATATTACGAACGCTTACAAAGAGAACTCTCCGGAATTTATCTACTTCGTCACTCTCTTCAATATCTTTAAGGAATTTCTTGAAGATATATCGGAAGATGTTTTACCTAATGAGGCTACCGGCTTCAAGTCAAGTGTTATCTGGAACAAACTCTATAATTTCCAACGCGATGCAGCTCTCGCTATCATCAATAAGTTGGAAAAATACAACGGCTGCATACTTGCCGATTCCGTAGGTCTCGGTAAGACTTTTACCGCTCTTTCGGTCATAAAGTACTACGAGAACCGCAATAAGTCCGTACTCGTACTTTGCCCGAAAAAGCTGCACGACAATTGGGTTACTTATCGCAGTAACTACGTCAATAATCCGCTCGTTGCCGACCGTCTGCGCTATGATATTCTCTATCATACCGACCTTTCGCGACAGTCGGGCCAAAGCAACGGTCTTGACCTCGAACACATCAACTGGGGTAATTATGACCTGGTCGTTATCGACGAAAGCCATAACTTCCGCAATGGAGGCAAAGTCACGACAGATGAGAATGACAGGAATCCACGTGAGAACCGCTATCTACAGTTGATGAATAAGGTGATTCGAGCAGGAGTCAAAACAAAGGTATTGATGTTGTCGGCTACCCCGGTAAACAATCGCTTCAACGATCTGCGCAATCAGCTTGCACTCGCTTACGAGGGGGATAGTTCGCGGATGGACGCTCAACTGAAAACGTCCAGTTCTCTCGATGATATATTCCGACAGGCTCAGACGGCCTTCAACCGTTGGTCCAAACTTCCGCCGGAAGATCGTACCACCAAAACGCTTCTCGAATCGCTTAGCTTCGACTTCTTTGAAGTCCTCGACAGCGTTACCATTGCTCGTTCTCGGAAGCATATAGAGCAGTATTATGATACTACCGACATCGGTACGTTTCCGAAAAGATTAAAACCCATATCTCGATCTCCAAAACTTACGGACCTACCTAAAGCCGTCAGCTTTAACGATATCTTCGTAAGTGTATCTGAATTAAATCTTGCTATTTATACCCCCTCCGACTTCATATTACCAAGCAAATTAGAGAAGTACTCGGAGGCGCGAGAAGACGGACGCTTCGGCAATTTATCTCGAAGTGGCCGAGAGCAAGGGATTCGCCAACTTATGAGTATCAACCTGCTCAAACGACTTGAAAGTTCGGTCAATTCCTTCCGACTGACACTCGAAAGAATAAAGATGTATATCTCCTCTACGATAGATGCCATTGATCGTCTTGCTCAGAAGCACGAAGTCTCAATCGTATCGGATTATGATTTTTCCTACGGACTCGACTTCGACGAGAGGGAAGATACGGTCTTCATCGGCAATAAGAAAACTAAAATTGACCTCGCCGATATGGATTATATTCAGTGGCGAGGGTATCTCGCCAGAGATCTTGACAGCCTCAACACATTGTTGTTCATGCTCGAAGACATCACGCCCGAACACGACAGTAAACTTCAGATGCTAATTGAGGATATCCGCAATAAGTTGGCCAATCCCATAAACGGTGACAACAAGAAAATTATAATCTTTACCGCATTCTCCGACACTGCTCAATATCTCTATGATAACATCGCACTGCTCATCAAGGAGCGAAACGGTCTGAATACTGCTCTGGTTTCGGGCGACGTTGAAGCCCGCTCGACTTTGAAAATACGCCAAAGTTATGTAGGGAAAAATGAGAAACTTGATTTTAATAAAGTCCTGACTTTATTTTCTCCGATCTCAAAGGAAAAATCCTCTCTCTATCCTAATATCAATGAGGAAATTGACGTGCTTATCGCAACTGACTGCATCTCGGAGGGTCAGAACCTACAGGATTGCGATTTCCTCATTAATTACGATATACATTGGAACCCGGTGCGAATTATACAACGCTTCGGTCGTATCGATCGTATCGGCTCGCGCAACTCGGCGATCCAACTTGTTAACTACTGGCCCGATATGGACCTTAACGATTATATAAATCTCAAAGGTCGCGTCGAGTCTCGCATGAAAGTGTCAGTTCTCACCGCCACCGGCGATGACAACCCTCTTTCAGCCGAAGAACAAGGCGATCTCAAATATCGCCGCGACCAGTTGGAACGTCTCAAAGAAGAAGTAGTCGATATTGAGGAAATAAATACCGGAGTTTCGATCATGGACTTAGGGTTAAATGAGTTCCGGCTTGACTTGCTCGAATACATGAAACACGGTCATGACATAGAGCATACTCCGATGGGTCTTCATGCAATAGTCTCCTCCGACAAGGACGCGCCGCCGGGAGTTATTTTCGTTTTGAAGAATCGTAACAACGAAATCAATATTGACCGCAAAAACAGATTACATCCGTTCTATCTGGTCTATATCTCGAAGGAGTCGGAGGTGATTGTCGATCACCTTGATCCGAAAGACCTTCTCGACCGTATGCGCCGACTTTGCCGAAGCGAGTCAGAGCCGATACTTGAACTTTGCCGAAAGTTCAATGCCGAGACTCGCGACGGTCAGCGAATGGGAACTTACTCACGCCTGCTTGGCGATGCCATATCGTCTCTAATCAAGGTCAAGGAATCCACTGACCTTTTCTCATTCCTCGACGGCGATAGCGGCTCGCTTTTCGGCCACGATGTTCGCGGTCTCGATGATTTTGAACTAATCTGTTTCCTGATAATTCGCTGATATGTTAGGACTGCCACAATCTACCGAAGTCAAGCGTCCGCTTCCCAAAGCGCAACTTTATAAGCGGTTTGACTGGAAACCATCGCAACGTGAATGTTTCGATGGCTACGTGTCGCATCTTGACTTTGTCAACTGGATTGCACCCCGTACTCTCCCGGCTATCGCCGAGGGAGTCGAAGTCAAGGAGATATTCGTTATCGAAGTATCGCTCAAATCTCGCGACTTCGACCAAAAGAGTATCGTCCTGCTCGCTAAGAGTATTCCGCAGCGCGTAATATATCTCTTGCGCTTCGAGGACGAAGCTATGCTTGCCGTTTACCACTCCAAGCTATTCACCGGTCCGTGGCAATCGTTAGACTCTACCACAATCGAACTCTCCGGTCTTAACCTTGATGCCGTGTGGCAGTCAATCGTTTCTTCTATCGGGCAGTTCTCGGTAGAGCAAAAGAACTCACTCACCGAACAAATCAAAGCTAATGAGGAACGCGCCAAAATTGAACGCGAAATTGCAGCATTGGAGCGTCAGATGAACGCCACCAAGCAACCGCGCAGAAAAAGAGAACTCTTCCTTGAACTCACGAAACTTAAATCAAAAAGTAACTGGTATGAAATCAATATTTAATATTATATTCAAGAAAAAGTTAACTGAATGGGAATCCGTACTCTCTAAAAGTAACTCTGAATTAATAGAATCAAAGAATGAAATTCGAAGGCTAAAAGAGCAGAAATTATCACTTAAAAAAACAATTGATTCCAACAATATAACCCTCAGCAAATTCGAGGATAAGATTCGTCAGCTTAAGAATTCGGAAGATTCGTCAAAAAAGGTCATTGCTTCTAAAAATAAAACTATAAATAGACTGAATAATGAGAACCTTAAACTTAGCGACTCGGAAAGTTCATTGAAGTTAATGGTAAACTCTCAATGTAAAACAATCTCTGATAATGAGGAGAAACTACGCTTGTTAAGATCCTCTGAAGATTCTCTTAAGAAAACTACACTTTCCCAAAGTGACAAAATAGCAGATTTGCAAAAAGAATTATTACGACTTACAGAATCTGGAAAATCATATAAGCAGACATTGGATTCTAAGATTCTAATAATTTCACAAAAGGAAAAGGATATTATAAAACTGGTTGAATCTGAAGAAACTTTAAAAGAAACCATCAACTCAAAAATAGAAATCATAGCAAAGCAGGAAGAAGAGATTATTCAACTCAAAAAGGTTGAGAATATTTTAATGAATATTCTTGACTTTAAGAATGTTCTCAGTTTAAAGAAAGACGAAGAGATTAATCAACTTAAAGAAACTGAAAAGTCGCTAATTGGGAATCTTGATTCCCAAACCAAAATCATTGTCAAGTCAGAGGAAGAGAATAATAGCATAAAACTGGATAATTATAACTTAAAACTGAGAAATAAAGAACAGGAAGAAGAAATAAATAACCTTCAGACGGAACTTGGCCATCTCTATAGTCAATTAGAGGAGGCAGTCAATAGTGCTAATAATCTGAAGATAGGGCTTGAAGATTTAAAGATAGAATTATCTAAAAAAGAAGATATCATAAAAGAGTTAGAGGCAAAGATCAATCAATTGGATGAGAATAATGAAGACGAAACAATATCGGTAAAAATTGATGAAAATTCAGTAGATTTGATCTCCGATGAATCTGAAAAATCAGCGTTCGCATCAAGCGGAAATTTTAATCCTGCTAATAACCCTGATAATTCGGAGAAAAACAGAAAAAGATCTGATTCCGAAAGTGGCGATTCAAGGATTGATCCGAATAAAAAAAATCGAATACTGAGATATCCGTATCACCAAAAGCCAACTACTACAATACATGAATTGCAGACGAAAGATTTTCCTCCAATAGAGAATGATAATATTTATTACCATACTTTTCGCACAATAGATCGTGTCTTCAATCATCGCTCTAATACTATAATATCGGCAAATGAAATATTTCTGAAGAAATCAGCCGAAGAGTTATCTAAAATTAGGGTAGATTTGGAGGATGCCGTTAGAAATGGGATTCCCTACTTATCATGTCCCTGTTGCGGTAATCTTGTAAAAATCTCAGTTCGCAAAACAGGATTCGGTGAGAATAGAAGAGAAGTACAATTCTTCACTCACGCATCAAAAAATATCACTTGCGATTTAAAACGAGAATCGTATGATCCTCTCATGAATTTTGGTGATTTTAAGGTTTATGATAGTATGTCTCTCCGCAATATGAGGAGTAAATTATTTAATGCACTCTGCATGGAGACAAGTAGGGACAAAGGGGTAACTGACGTTATAGAAAATGATTACGTAAAATCGGAAGAAATTCCTTTGATGAAGCGTCGTCTTGCTGACGTGACAGTCAAATATAATGATTATGACATTGTTTTTGAAATAGTCACGCCACTCACCAATATAGCGAAATTCCGAGATAGAGAGACCTTCTACTACTTGAATGGCAAACAAGTATTCTGGATCTTCGGATTGGATTCTGTCTCCGATTATTCAGAATTGACGCGCGCTATCTCTAAAGATATCCTATATGCTTACAAAAGAAATATCTTTATGTTTGATCTGGAAGCGCAGTTAGAAAGTGAACGCCGGAAAGAGTTGATTCTCAAATGTAATTGGCTTGATGAGAATGATGAATGGTATTATCAAATAGGGAAGCAAGGTAAAAATGGAATTTTAATTTCGCTTGAAGAAATTACTTTTGATCCCGATAAGGGACATCCCTACTATTATAATGCTGACGATGATTTCTATCGTATTAACCCCGAAAAAACAGTACATTTCTTGCCTTCGAGAGATGAGCTCAAAAAGAGAATAAAAGAATCATGGGATTATGAACAGAAGAGAGACGAAGCCTTGAACGAGATGCAACAACGTGGTCTTAGCGTGCAGGCTATCTTCAATGGTGACAGCTGGGGATTTAAATATGGCGATTTAATTTTCATAGAACCAACTTTCGATTCTGTTCTACAATTTTATGGAAACTATGCAAAGGTGGAGAAAGATAATAAATATGGAGTAGTGGATAGATTTGGTGATATTCAACTGCAACCGGAATATGAGAAAGTTGAATTGTTAACAAACTCACGCATTTTATACGCTACCTCCGAAAATTGGTACCTATATGGCATAATCGAACCTCTCGCAAAATATTACCCTGATGATTTAATCAAATTTACGACGATTTCAAAAGATAAGAGTTTATATTCTCTAATGATAATCCAGGCGACTAATACCGGGAAGCCAAAGGAAGTATTTTACTTTATCGGTTCAGACATTGTTAAACGGGATCACATCTCACACAAATGGAAATTATGGCAATCGGAAAATGGAGTTGAGAACGGAGAATTGTGGGACGAATTCAAAATAACTCCTGAATCTGATATAATAATAAAAAGCGCCGGATTCATTATATGCTACGACTTTAATGGTAAACTAATACATCAGACTGAGTCTGATAATTCAACTTTTTTCAATAAAGAAAATAGTTATCAGTCCTCCACAACCCAAGATTCAAAAAGTTCAAAAAATAATAAAAAATCACGAACAAAAAATAAAACTCAATATACCGCATTCAGAATTAAAATTGTAAATTATTCAGACTCATTATATACTTTTAAATTCCAAGGGATACCCAAAGAAGAAGAAGAATCCTTTAAGGTAGGGGAAAAATATAAGATGAAAATGATATCGAGTGAAAGCACGATAAATAATCGCTTAAAGTCCTTAATTATGAGGGGATCAAAAGGGAGAAAAATTACAATACCCTTTGATTCATTTAGATATCAGAATCTTGACATTTTCAATGCTATACTTAGAGGTAAACAAGTTTGGCTCCAAAAACTTGGAAGTGGATCTGACTCCAAATGGAGAATTACTATGCATCCTTGATAATAGTATTCAATTAAATCACATCGTAAAAAATGAATAAACTACGAATGAAAAGCGGTTATGTTGTGGAGGGGAACGTGGCTAAGATAGCCGCGTTGTTTCCGCAATGTGTCACCGAACGACTAAATAAAGATGGTAAGCCGGAACTTGCCATTGACTTCGACAAGCTACGTGACGAGTTGTCGAAGGACTTACTCGAAGGTACAGAAGAACGCTATCAGTTCACTTGGCCTGATAAGCGGGCAGCATCACGTCTTGCCAATACACCGATCGACAAGACGCTCCGACCAGATGTCAATGCCTCAAAGGATTTTTGGAACACAGAAAATCTCTACATTGAAGGTGATAATCTAGATGTGCTGAAAGTTCTCCGCGAGAACTATCTTGGCAAAATCAAGATGATATATATTGACCCTCCATATAACACCGGCAATGATTTCGTCTATAAAGATGAATTCGCACAGGGATACGATGACTGGCGTAGGGACGCGATTAATCGCGTCCGCGATGAAGATGGGAACCTCACCGATAACCCCATGTATCGTAACACAGAAAGCAACGGTCGCTTCCACACCGACTGGCTCAATATGATATATCCTCGCCTTAAAGTCGCACGCGACCTCCTTTCTGATGATGGTGTTATCTTCATCTCGATGGATGATAATGAAGCCAAAAATCTTAAGGCAGTATGCGATGAAATTTTTGGAGCTCAAAACTTCCTTGCACAAGTGGTTTGGGAAAGGTCTTTTTCGCCTATAAATTTAATGAAACATTTTTCTCCTTCCCACGATTATATTTTAGTTTATGCTAAGAATCAAGAAGTAGCAAAGTGTTTTGGTATTCCTCGTTCCGAAGAAGCTGACAATCGCTACTCAAACCCTGATAATGATCCTCGTGGTCCATGGATGTCAAGTGATATTTCAGTTGGTCCTGCAATTGAAGCGAATATATACCCTATAACCACGCCCTCCGGACGCATTGTCGAGCCTCCAGCTGCTCGCAGCTGGAGGCTCTCGCGGAACGCGTTCCGCGAGAGACTCCAAGATAACCGTATTTGGTTCGGGCCAAAGGGTGATGGAGTACCTCGTATAAAACGTTTTCGTTCTGAACTACGGAAGTCAGGTATTACTCCAATGACTATTTGGAAGTATTCAGAGGTAGACCA
The DNA here is from genome assembly GCA_029057985.1 of Muribaculaceae bacterium. Classification (GTDB taxonomy): domain Bacteria; phylum Bacteroidota; class Bacteroidia; order Bacteroidales; family Muribaculaceae; genus Lepagella. The sequence continues at coordinate 29,109 of JAIDYR010000046.1, forward strand.
TTCTCAGGCTGCCACTCAAAAGTTGGCAAAACTTTTTGATGGCAAAAAATATTTCGACTATCCGAAGCCGGTTGAACTACTTAAACGTTGTCTCGCTCTTTATACTGCGCCAGAGGACTGCATAGTTCTTGACTTCTTTAGTGGAAGTGGTACATTTGCACAAGCTGTAATGGAGCTTAATGCTGTCGATGGTGGAACACGGAAATATATCTTGGTGCAAGCACCTGAGAAGATGGAGAATCCTGCTAATGTAGAATTGACTTTTGACACGATCCCACAATTTGCAGAGGAACGTATACGCCGTGCCGGGGATGCTATCATTGATGAACTGCAAAGAAAAGAATATGAAAAAGTTGCAGAGGCACAGCATCTCACAGGTACTGATCGTTCTCCAAATGGAACTGCAACAACCTCCTTTTTCTTTGAATACGCAGACGATAATAAAAAAGAGAGGGTTACTCAACTTCAAATTGAAGCGGATGCTATTGCTCGTCAAAGAGAAAAGATGGATGTCGGCTTCCGTGTGCTCAAACTCGACTCGTCGAACATGGAGGATGTGTTCTACACTCCCGAAGACTTCGATGAGCAGAACCTTTTCAATACGATTGATAATGTGAAACCGGACCGCACGCCGTTGGATCTACTTTTTCAAGTTATGCCGGAACTGAATATAGAACTCTCAGCAAAGATTGAGGAACGAGAAGTCAACGGCAAGAAAGTGTTCTTTGTTGATGGCACTTATCTTATCGCTACTTTCGATACGGAGGTCAACGAATCGACCGTAACGGAAATTGCCAAGATGAAGCCGCAATACTTCGTAATGCGTGATGCCTCAGCCGCCAACGATAATGTTCTTGACAATTTCGAACAAATCTTCAAGCACTACTCACCCGATACATCAATCAGAATTTTATAAGAGCCGGTTTACTAAAGAATGTTAACGAGGAATTGTACAGATTTTGAGGGAGTTTCGATTTTTGAAGAAGGTGCGATGCGGGCATCGCGACTGATGAAAAGATCGAAAATGGCCAAAATATGGGCGTTTAATCGTTGATATTCGATCAAAATGAAATTTTAACACTTCTTAGTAAACAGGCTCTAAAAATCTAACCTAAGATACACACTAATGTAAAAGAAAAGCGTTATATTTGCAGAAAGAAATAATATAGAAATGTCTGAAAAGGATTATAAGTCATATCGATTCAACTCTTCATCTGAACCTTCTGATGAGATGCTTGACTATCTTATGTCAAAAGCCGCCCAAGAGGTAAGAAAGAGCAATAAAGAGGTAGATAAAGCATTCTTTGAAAATTTACGGCTTCTTTCTAAAGAAAGAAAGTCGGAATGGAAATAATTTCACAATGAGAAAAGAAGGCCATAGACCCATCTTAATTGTAATTGCCGGACCTAATGGTTCAGGTAAAACTACTGTTACACATCAATTGTTAAAGAGTGACTGGATTGAAGATGCTATCTATATAAATCCCGATCAGATAGCTCAAGAAAAATTTGGCGATTGGAACTCAAAAGAAGCAGTCTATGAAGCTGCAAAATTTTGTGAAAAACTACGAGAAGACTGTTTGATTAAAAGAAAAAGTTTAATTTTCGAGACAGTCTTATCTGCTCCTGATAAACTTGACTACATTGCGAGAGCGAAACAAGCTGGTTATTTCATCCGGATATTTTTTATTTCGACAAAAAATCCTACTATAAATGCCGCTCGAATAGCCAATAGAGTAATGAAAGGGGGGCATGATGTCCCTATCCCTAAGATAATTTCAAGATATTCAAAATCAATTGCGAATTGTAGTGCAATTGCGAAAAAAGTAGATCGGCTATACGTCTACGATAATTCTGCAGAGAATAAGAAATTAAAACCGCTTTTCAGACTTACTAATGGTGTTTTAGGTAAGAAATATATAGAAAACGTCCCGGAATGGGCGCGAAATATTTTACCTGAGACAGATGAAATTCAAATTCAAAATTCAAAATTATCAGACTAAAGCCGTAGATAATACTACTGCCATATTCCACGGCCAACATAATATCAATGGGTTTCATTATCGCCGCGACTTGGGCAAAATTAAGGATGCCACTGTGCGCGAAATGCTTGATGATGACGGCTATCGTAACGCCGATGTGGAGCTATCATCCAAGCAGTTGCTTGAAAATCTCCACGCTGTTCAGACTTCGGCAGGCGTGCCTCTCTCTAAATCTCTGAGTAGAACTGACGGACTCGGAGCCGTAAACCTTGATGTTGAGATGGAAACCGGCACGGGTAAGACCTACGTCTATATAAAGACGATGTTTGAACTCAACAAACTCTATGGTTGGTCGAAGTTCATCATCGTTGTGCCAAGTATCGCTATCCGCGAAGGAGTAGCCAAATCTTTCCGTATACTTGAAGAGCATTTCATGGAGCAATACGGCAAGAAAGCACGTTGGTTTGTCTACAATAGTTCTAATCTCAATCAGCTCGATCAGTTCTCGCAAGATGCAGGGCTGAACGTGATGATCATCAATACCCAGGCTTTCGCAGCCTCTCTCAAAGAGGGCGGGCGCTCTAAGGAGAGCCGGATTATTTACTCCAAGCGTGACGAGTTCGCATCTCGCCGACCTATCGATGTCATTGCCGCCAACCGCCCAATCATTATCATGGACGAGCCGCAGAAGATGGAAGGGAAAGCTACTCAGACAGCTTTAAAGAAATTTAATCCACTCTTCGTACTGAACTACTCTGCAACTCATCGCACTAAGCATGATACAGTCTATGCACTCGATGCTTTGGACGCTTACCGCGAACGTCTCGTAAAGCGGATTAAGGTCGTAGGATTTGAGATGAAGAATCTTCGCGGCACGAACGGCTATATGTATCTTGATGATATAGTTCTGTCGAAAAATCATCCTCCAATGGCCCGCATCTCTATTGAAGTGAAGAACGCTTCAGGAGAACCGAAGCGTAGATTCAAGACCTTCGGCGTCGGAGATTCACTCTACTTTGAATCCAATGAACTGGAGCAGTACAAAGGGTTCGAGATATCCGAGATCAATCCGGGTTCTGCCATTAACCCTACCGGATATATCACCTTCTCAAATGGAGTTACCTTACGTAAAGGAGAATTGGCAGGAGATTTGAATCTGCTGAATCTTCAGCGCGTACAGATACGCGAGACCATAAAGGCTCATTTTGAAAAGGAGCGCAAACTATTCAAGAAAGGGATCAAATGCCTGTCGCTTTTCTTTATTGATGAAGTGGCGAAGTATCGGCAATATGATGAAGAGGGGAATCCGGTAAAGGGTATTTTCCAAAAGATTTTCGAAGAGGAATATTCACGTCTCGTCAACGATGAGTTGAGATTCTTCGATGATGATTATACAGCTTATCTGCGCAGTTTCTATCCTTATCAGACCCATCGCGGATATTTCTCGATCGATAAGAAAGGAAAGATGGTAGAGACCAAAACCAAGCGGGGCTCCGACGTGTCGGACGATGCTTCGGATTATGACCTGATTCTTAGCGACAAGGAAAGATTGCTGAGTTTCGACGAACCGACCCGCTTCATATTCTCTCATTCGGCGCTGCGCGAGGGTTGGGATAATCCCAACGTTTTTCAGATATGCACCCTACGTCATAGCGACTCGACTACGGCAAAACGCCAGGAAGTAGGACGCGGACTTAGAATATGCGTCGATAAAGAGGGGATCCGACAGGATAAGGAGCTGCTCGGAGAAGAGGTGCATGAAGTGAATGTCCTGACGGTCATCGCTAACGAAAGTTATAATAACTTTACATCTCAATTGCAAAAGGAGACCCGGGAAGCAATGCGCGACCGCCCCGCCAAAGCAACGGCTAATTACTTTGAAGGTAAAACTATCACTCTCGATGGCCAACTTCACATTATCTCCGATCGAGAAGCGAGCCGAATAATGATATATTTGGAAGACAATGGATATATTGATGAATCAGGCTTTATCACTTCTAAATATCATGCCGACGCTTCAAGGGATGCATTCGCTCCGCTTGACGATAAATTATCGCCGATGGGGGAGAGTATCTTTACTCTGATCAATTCGATATTCGATCCATCACTTCTCGAAGGGATGACAGAGAACGGAGCCAAAACAAGGTTGCCGGAACCGAAATTGAATGCCAATTTCTATAAAACGGAGTTTCAGGAACTTTGGAACTCTATTAATCATCAATATGTCTATACGGTCAATTATGATCCGGAAGAATTGATCAAGAATGCTATTCTTCATCTGAATACCAACGAACTGCAAGTCCGAACTCTCAGATATATCAAGGTTACGGGCGAACAGACTGCCGACGATGCTTCCGAATTCGGCAATACCCAATCTTCTTCTCAACAGCTGACGGATGTAAGCACTTCTACAGTCAGATACGACCTCATAGGGCAGATAGCCAAAGGAGCGAATCTTACCCGCAGATCAGCTGCCAGGATACTCCAAGGTTTGCGACCCGGGAAGTTGGCCCTGTACCGAAATAATCCGGAGGAGTTTATCCGCAAGGTGACTCAGATCATACGAGAGCAGAAGGCCACAATGATTGTAGACCATATCAATTATCATCTGACCGATGGCAAATACGATGCCGATATCTTCACGGCCGCAAGCAGATCTGAATTTGAGAAGGCTTATGAAGCTACCAAACACATCACGGATTACGTAGTGACCGACAGCAAAGGGGAACGCAATTTTGCGCATGATCTTGACGAAGCAAATGAGGTCATTGTCTACGCCAAACTTCCTCGCTCATTCAAGATACCAACTCCGGTCGGCAATTATGCTCCGGACTGGGCGATTGCTATGCAGAAGGGTAAGGTGAAACATATATTCTTTATTGCCGAGACGAAGGGTTCGCTTTCTTCAATGGATCTGAGCGCTATTGAAAAATCAAAGATCGAATGTTGCTCACGCCTATTCGCAGAAATCTCAACCTCTAACGTAAAATATCATAAGGTTACTTCTTATCAAGACCTCCTTGACGCCATCCTTTTACCAAAATAATACAGGAAGAAATAAGGGAAATTAAGACATAAGCACAAAAGAACATAAGATGTTTTATCCCTTTTGTACTTTTATGCTTCTGTCTTAAATCATTCTTTAAGAGATTTCGTCCTTTTATCCTTTTGTGCCTTTTGTGCTTCTGTCTAAATATCGGCGACTGCGGGGTCATCGCCCGTGGTCGCAGACGGAGAAGCCGTCGGGTCCGGAGTCGTTGAGTTGAGCTTCTTATTGGGGATCAGGCGGGAGAGGTATTTCTCGTTGAAATTCTGAAGGATTTCCCAGAAGACGGGGACGAAGGTGGTGCCGATAATTGCATTCAGTGCCATTCCGAAGACTACGGCCGTGCCGAGTTCCTGACGTCCGTGGGCGCCGGCGCCGGTAGCGAACATCATAGGCATTACTCCGAAGACAAACGCACACGCAGTCATCATGATCGGACGGAATCGGATCACTCCGGCGTCATGGGCTGCCTTACGAATGTCAACTCCTGCCTTTCGGAAGTCCATAGCGTATTCTACGATTAGAATAGCATTCTTTGCCGACATACCCAACAATAATATCAGACCGATCTGAGTATAGATACTTACACTCTGACTCATAAAGACGCATCCCAGAACAGTGCCTAATATAGCTACCGGCATACTCATCACGACGGCCACGGGATCTGTCCAGCTTTCATATTGAGCAGCGAGAACAAGAAGGGTCATGATGATAGCGAAGACAAAGACAAAGGATATCGTAGTCGTCGCCTGAGTCTCCTGATATGCTTCGCCGGTCCAGGCGTAGGAGTAGTTTTTGCCCACTGCCTTTTCTACAATCTCCTCCATGGCTTGAATGGCCTCCGATGAGCTCACACCTTTGGCGGCATTTGCCGTCAGAGAGGCTGTCTGATACATATTGTAGCGGTTTACGCTACTCTGTCCCATAGCCGGGACAATAGACGTAAAGACCTCAAGAGGCACCATCTCGCCTGCAGAGTTCTTTACGCGGAGATTACGCAGGTCGCCGATATTACGTGACGCCGCGGCATTTCCTTTCACGATGACCTGGAATGAACGCCCGAAGTCGATGAAGTCATCAACGTAACTGCTACCCAGATATGATGAAATAGCGGAGTAGACCTCCTCTAAATCTATGCCGAGAGATGCAACACGGTCGCGATCTACTTTCAATTGATATTGGGGAGTCTCGCCCTCATACATTGAGGTGACCGACGCCAGACGCTTATCATCTCGGGCCGCATCCTCAATCGCGGCTATCGCTTTCTTCATCTCCATCGCGCCAAGATTATTGATGTCAAGCAACTGCATCTGCAATCCGCCTTCCACGCCTAAGCCGGGTATAGCCGGAGGATTAACGGAAAAAATCTGTGCTTCCGGAAATTTCTCCATTGCAAGCATATCTACCTGCTCTATGAGTCTATCTACACTCTCGTCTTTTCCACGCTCCGACCAGGGCTGAAGTTCTACCATCAGGATACCGAGATTACTCCCGGCGCCTCCTGCTATGAAAGAGAATCCCGAAATCTGCATTACATTTTTCACCCCTTTCACATTTCTTCGGATTTCCGCCGACAGGGAATCGACAACAGCATTGGTGCGGTTGAGCGAAGCTTCCTGGGGAAGTTGGACGCTGGTCATGAAATAGCCCATATCCTCAGAGGGAATATAGCTTGACGGCCAAGCCACATATCCCCATATTCCAAGTCCGGAAAGGGCGAGGAAAAGGAGCATATATAGATAGGGATGAAGGAGCATTTTGGATATCAGCCATTGATAGCCTTTTTCCACTTTGGCCCAGACAATATTAAACCAACGGAAGAGGAAGAATTTTGTGTTACGCTGAGGAGTCAGGAATAAGGCGCACAGAGCCGGCGTCAAGGTAAGGGCATTGAAACCGGAGAAGGCGGTAGAAACAGCGATTGTCAATGCAAATTGCTTGTAAAGCTGGCCTGTAATACCGGAGATAAACGCAGTAGGGATAAAGACGGACATCAGGACAAGCACCTCGCCCACTACGGGTCCGGTCAACTCCTTCATCGCCTGCACAGCCGCCTGCCTTGCATTCATTTTTCCCTCATCCACGATGCGCGTACAATCTTCTACCACTACAATCGCATCATCCACTACTATCGCTATTGCCAGCACAAGACCGAAGAGAGTAAGAGTATTAAGGGAGAATCCCATCAGCTTCATGACGGCGAAAGTCGCTATCAAAGATACCGGAATAGTCAGCATCGGGATAACTACAGCCCGCCAGTTCTGCAAGAACATTATGATGACCACCATCACGATGAGCGAAGTCAGAATAAAGGTAGTGACTACATCTTTCATTGATGCCCTTACGAAGTCTGTGGAGTTCTGGACTACATTATAACTTACTCCTTCCGGAAAATATCTGCTGAGATTTTCCATTTCCGCCAACGCGCCATCGGCTACATCCAGCGCATTGGCACCGGGCAATTGTGTTATAACTATGAGACACGATTGCTCTCCGTCGACAGCGGCGTATTGGGAATAACTTTCGCTGCCAAGTTCTACTTGAGCCACATCTTTCAATCTGATGATGCCACGCGAGTCATTGCGAACTATAATCTCACCGAATTCTTCCGGAGAAGTCAGTCGGCCCTTGCAGGAAAGAGTATATTCAAACTCCGATTTGCCAAATTTAGGATCTCCGACACTACCGGCGGAAACTTCCATATTCTGCACTCTTATCGCCGACTCTACTTCCGACGGGGAGAGTCCGCGGGCTGCCATCAACGACGGATTCAACCATACTCTCATACTATATTCCCCACCTCCGAATGCGGTCACTCCGCCGACTCCCGGCACCCGCGTCAATGGATCAATAAGGTTGAGTTGCGCATAATTGGTCAGATACAACGCATCCAATCCTGATCCCGGGGCAGCCTGAAGAGCAAGAAAAAGGACCTGGTTGGAAGAGTTCTTGTTGACCGATATCCCTTCTTCCTTTACAGCTGTCGGGAGAGTCGTCTCCGCCTCGGATACTCGATTCTGAACGTCTACAGCGGCCTGGTCGAGATCAGTGCCTTGGGCAAAAGTCACGGTCAGACTATAGCTCCCGTCGGAGCCTGAATTACTGCTCATATAGAGCATCCCGTCGACACCATTGACCGATTGCTCGATAGGAACACCGACATTCTCCGCTACAGTCGTCGCGTCAGCACCCGGATATGATGCGCTGACCATAACCGTCGGAGGGGTTATATCCGGATATTGGGAGACCGGCAGAGTGAACACCGTCATTCCTCCTGCCACTACCATCAGGATAGCGAGGACAGTGGCAAATATGGGCCGGTCGATAAAGAATTTCGAAAATAGCATATCAGGTAATACGAGAGAGAGGACGGGTGATAGTTAATAGGGATCAGGGGAGAGGGGTCAGGATGATCTATGATTGCCGCTTATCAATTATTCTTAATGACGACCGGCCTGACCAGCTCGCCGTTGCGGACACTCATCATAGCCCGGGTCACATAACGGGTCTTGGGCGAAATTCCGCTCTTTACGAGGCGAAGTGAGTCATGATAGAGTTCTCCTGTTTCGATAGGAGTGTAAACAATCCTGTTGGAATCATTGAGTGTATAAAGATATTTACCGCGCTGATCGGTAGAAATTGACGCTTCCCTGACAAGAATACCGTCGCTAACGGTAGCGATCGGGAATTTAACCTTACCGTACATGCCGGCTCTGAGTTCGTCGCCTGCATCGTTGATCCTTGCCTTAAGCGCAACGACGCCTGATGAAGGGTCTACACTCGGAGCCTGATAGATAAGCGAAGCGTGATAGATGGTGGAATTGTCTTCTACATCGGGCGATGACGAAATGACAACCGGGAAATTCTGATATACCGGCGAATTGAAGCCGGCGGGTTGTCGGCCTATTTCAGAATATTGATATTCAGGCACCGAGAAATTCACGGTCAGATTATTATCATCATAAATTGTGGCGAGTTTCACCGGCGATCCTTCGCCGGCCACGTAATTTCCGGCATCAAGAGTTGAGGCGGAAATTTTACCTGATATGGGAGCATAGACATTGCAATAGCCGAGCTTCACATTCTGCGCTTCAAGAGCCGCCTGAGCCGAACGCACGGCTGCTTCTGCCTGAATCTTGGAACTGTGTCCCTGTTCTACCTCCATTTGCGAGACAGCATCCATGGCGAAAGCCTCTGTCAGAGCATTATAATGCTTGGTAGCATAGTCAAGTTGTGATCGGGCTGATTCAAGTTGGGCTCGCGCCTGGCTGACGCCGGATGTGTAATTTGTCGACTCAATAGTATAGAGTAGTTGTCCTTTGGTGACGTAGGATCCTTCCGTAAAATGACGCTTAAGAATGTTGCCGTTCACCCTCGCCACCACATCAGCCTGCGACAAGGATACGAGATTAGCAGGGAAGTCAGCATAAACATCGACAGAATCTACTATCGGCAGAGCTACTTCAATTTCCTTAGGAGCATCCTCCTGCTGATGATCACTTTTCTTCTTGCAACCTGCGAAAAGCATACACATGATGACGCAACCGCATGACAGGAATAATCCATATCGCATCGCGCGATTGAATTGCTTCATACGACGACAGCGTTGATAATCCTCCAATACCGACGAATCTTTTCTGTTCGAGCCGGCATTATCTTTATTATATTTATTATATATGGTCATGGTATTAATTATTTGCATTTAGGGAAAATCCACCTCCGAGAGCTTTATACAGGCGGACTATGCAGCTGAATAAAGTTGCGCGTGCTGTCTGATAATTTGTATGGTTCTGGAGATACGTAATCTGGGCATTAGCTACATCCGTGAAATCTGTCAGACCATGGCGATAGCGCTCGAGCGAGAGGTCTACTACTTCCTGACTGTTTTCGAGCACATCGCTGTATAGAGTCAGTTCGCGTCCGGAAGCTATATAGTTCTGCATTGCGTCCTCGACTTCCTGAAGCGCTGTGGTCAGAGTCATATTATAACTTTCTATCTGCGCCTCCATATTGGCCTTGGCCTCAGCTACAGATGCCTCTCGGGAGAAGCCGTCAAAGAGGGTCCAGGTAAGAGTCGGATTTATCTCATAATTGAAGGAATTGGTGCCAAATAAGCGTTTGGCTTCATGGGATGATGTCCCCAAAGTGGCATTGAGTGTGAGCGACGGAAGATACGCTTTCTTTGCTACACCCATCTGATCAGCCAGAGATTCAATCTGCTTCTCGGCTTCCGCTACATCCGGCCGGCGACGGATAAGATCGGCAGGCACTCCGACTTGCAAGGGGACTGTAAGATGTGGCATGGCAGCCTCGCCGAGCATTGTCTGGATATCAGTGTTCCGGACTCCGCAGAGAGTAGCCAGAGCATTCATAGCGGACGTCATGCGCGACGTATATTGCGGCACGAGAAGCCGGGTAGAACTCACCATGCTTTTAGCCTGCGCCACGTCGAGCTTGCTTACTAATCCGGCCTTGTAGCGCGCCTCGGCTATGGCAAGAATATCTTCCTGCGACTTAAGATGGGTCAAAGCAACCTCGCGCTGCTGCTTATACATCAAAATATCAGCATACTGAATGGCTGCCTCAGCTTCAAGAGAAAGCTGCAAGGCTTCGTATTCGAGTCTACTTACTTCTATATCCGCCTTAGCGGCCTTAGCTTTCTGCCGGATGCGTCCGAATATATCTATCTCCCAGCTGACAGTTGCTCCCAACTGGAAGTAAGTATTGGTCTGGGCATCCGAGTAGGGAAGGGCCTCTCTTCCGGAATCGCGATCGATATCATATCCTGCCATCAAGGAGATTGTAGGGTAATAGCCGGAGTATGTCTGACGAAGCATCTGACGGGAAGCTTCGATCCGTTTCAAGGCAGCCCGAAGATTGAAATTGTTGTTTCTGACAATGGCCTCAACCCGATTAAGCACCGGATCTTTGAAAGTCATCCACCATTCTTCCACTTCAGGCATTGATGCTGAAGAAAATGCTGTGAAGCCGTAACCCGAAGGGAGATTGTTACCTTTCAGTTGAATAGACTTCCCCTTGGCCAGAGAATCAGTATTAATCCGCTGAATATGCTCCGGATTTGACTGCACCGACATGCTGACTGAGTCATGCAGCGCTTCAGGAAGCCGGACCGGGTCGGTAGCATATGCATAAAAGCACGCACTCAGACATCCCGTCAGTGCAATGACTCCCTTTATATTGATGTGAGTTCTACTCATAATATCGATATAACTTACTTATACTATAAACCACAAAAATCTTAATAAAGTTTAATAAATAAAAAATTGGAGGCGTTACGATACCACATCGCAACGCCCCCGGGCTTATTTAATCGATAATTTTAATTCAGATTAGATATATTCCCTTATTCCATACTCCTTTTTACTTTCAATCAATCTTCTTGTTGAGTAGCGGCATACTCCTTGAGGAGTTTTTCCTGCACGTCGGAAGGCACAAGTTCATACTGTGCAAATTCCATAGTGAAGGAAGAGCGTCCGCCTGTGATGGAGCTGAGGGATGTGCTGTAAGATGACATCTCTTTGAGAGGAACGCGGGCATTGAGTTTCTCGATGCCGTTTTCAGAACTCATACCCATGATGATCGCGCGGCGACCCTGAAGATCACTCATCACATCGCCCATGCTGTCAGCAGGAGTAAGCACTTCGACGTCATATACGGGTTCAAGGATCTTCGGATTAGCATTGCGGAACGCTTCGGAGAAGGCATTTCTACCTGCCAGACGGAAGGAAATTTCGTTGGAATCCACGGGGTGCATCTTTCCATCATAGATCATGACGCGGACATCGCGGGCATAAGATCCGGTAAGAGGTCCTTGCTCCATGCGGTCCATAAGGCCTTTTACGATTGCCGGGATGAAGCGGGCATCGATTGCGCCGCCGACGATGCAGTTGTAGACTACGAGTTTACCACCCCATTCCAGAGGTATCTCCTGCTTGTCGCGGACATTCATCTTGAATTCCTGATTACCGAACTTGTAGTAATCCGGTTCGGGCATACCCTCGGTATAAGGCTCCACGATCAGATGAACTTCACCAAACTGACCGCTGCCGCCCGACTGCTTCTTATGGCGATAGTCGGCGCGCGATGCGCGTGTGATTGTCTCACGATAAGGGATCTTACATTCTACGAATTCTACGGGAAGTTTATCGTTGTTCTCCACGCGCCATTTGAGGGTGCGGAGGTGGAATTCACCCTGACCTTTGACTATTGTCTGCTTCAGTTCCTTGCTCTGCTCGATGATCCAAGTAGGATCTTCTGCGTGCATACGGTTGAGTATCCCCGCAAGCTTCTCTGCGTCGGCCTCATTCTTGGGTCTGATTGCACGCTGATATTTCGGCTGGGGATATTTGATGAAGTCAAACTGATATTCGCATCCTTTTTCATCGAGAGTGTTGCCTGTGCGCACGTCCTTCAATTTAACGGCTGCACCAATGTCGCCGGCTTTCAAGGTCTCCACTGCGCTACGGATATTACCGCATACGGTATAAATCTGGGCAAGACGCTCTTTTCCACCGCGAGTCACATTTTCGAGATCTGCTCCTGCATTCAGAGTGCCGCTCATTACTTTGAAATAGCTGACTTCACCGATATGGGGTTCGACACTGGTCTTGAACACAAATACAGATAGCGGACCGTCGCTTTCGGGCTTGACTTCGACTCCGGCGGTGGTATGAGGTGCAGGCATTTCATCTACGAATGGGCATACATTTCCGAGGAATTCCATAAGACGGCGCACTCCCATATCCTTAGCAGCTGAAAGAACGACAACGGGCATGATACTGCGATCCACGAGACCCTTGCGGATACCTTCTCGCATTTCATCTTCCGTGAGGACTCCCTGATCGAAGAATTTTTCCATCAGAGTCTCATCGTTTTCGGCAGCTGCCTCGATCAGAGCCTTATTCATCTCTTGAGCGCGTTCCAGCTGATCGGCGGGAATCTCACTGATTGTCGGGGCTCCTCCCTCGGCTTTCCATTCGAGCTTTTTCATGATCAGGACGTCGATAATGCTGTTGAAACCGGCGCCACATTCGAGCGGATACTGTATTGGGATTACTTTCTTACCGAAGTGCTCATACATCTGCTCCATGACATTGTCATAGTCAGCTTTTTCGCCGTCCATCTGATTGAGGGCGAAGACCACGGGCTTTTCAAGTTTACCGCAGGTACGATAGATATTCTCCGTGCCGACTTCTACTCCATATTGGGCATCCACAAGGATAAGACCAAGATCTGTAACACCGAGAGCGGTATATGCGTTGCCGATGAAATCGTCAGCTCCGGGGCAGTCAATGATATTGAGTTTCTTATTATTAAATTCAGCATTAAAGACAGTTGAAAATACCGAATAGCCGTATTCCTTCTCTACGGGGAAATAGTCGGAAACAGTATTGCCGGCTTCGATTGTGCCTCGGCGTTTAGTTACTCCACATTCGTAGATCATTGCCTCAGCCAAAGTAGTCTTTCCGGAACCTTTCGATCCCAACAGGGCGATGTTCTTGATTTCGTTGCTGTTGTAAATCCTCATTTTGTTAGATTTTAATGGTAGGGTAGATTTTTCCTTTCTTTGACAGGCCGACTGAGGAGTGGGATCTTCCGGAGTGAGTTTTTCACGGAATTATCGTCCTGTCAACGTCATTTTCAAATTCGACCGCAATTTAGACAAAATTTCGGAGAATCCAATAAATTTTTATATGTTGCATAACATATTTATAAAATTCTTTATAATTGGTCATATAAAGATCAAGAAACCTTCCGCTCTTTGCCTACTCGCGAATTTTTTTGTAAATTTGCAATCTGACATTGCGGCGGTCCTTTTTAGTACCGTCGACACGGTAATATCAATTGTCATCAAGACTTAACCATACATTAATATAATGAACGACGGATTCTACGAATTAGAAGAGGAAGCTCCCGTAGCCGAAAGAAAGAGCAGACGCAAGCCGACGGCAAAATCTTCTTCACTTATCCCCGATATGCATGCTGACACGTCGGGCTCTTTCAAGCCCGGTCAGGAGTTGGCAGAAGCTTCGGCAAAAGAGCTACTCATAGATTATAAAGGAGTCGATATCGAAAGAGCGGAGCGTCAGGTCTTGAAAGGAATCGACTTCCAGCTCAGATCGGGAGAATTCTGCTACCTTGTCGGAAAAGTGGGCTCGGGTAAATCATCGCTTATGAAGACAATGTATGCCGACGTGCCAATCAAAAGCGCTGAGAAATCGGAAGTCCTGGGGTTTGACGTAGCATCCATCCGTAGAAAAAAAATTCCTTATCTCAGAAGGGAAATCGGCATTGTCTTTCAGGATTTCCAATTGCTTCAGGACAGATCGGTGGCTGCCAACCTGCGCTTTGTGCTTAAAGCTACAGGATGGAAAAACAAGCAGGAGATCGAGGACAGAATAGAGGAAGTGCTTAGTGACGTCGGCATGTCAAATAAAAGCTATAAGATGCCTCATGAATTAAGCGGGGGAGAGCAGCAGCGTATCGTCATTGCCCGCGCTCTGCTCAACAAGCCCAAACTGATTCTGGCCGACGAACCGACAGGAAATCTCGACCCTGACACGGGATATCAGATCGTAAGCCTGCTTCATCGACTCGCTAAAGACGGTCATGCAATTGTCATGGCTACACATAATCTCCAACTTACCGAAGATTTCCCCGCTCGCGTGGTCACATGCAAAGATAAGAATTTGATATAAGAAAATATCGATGTAAGAAGTTAGAAAAATATGTTTAGCAACATAATTACGGAAAAATTTCATTAAATATTTCGTGATATGTGGCAAATGACTTATCTTTGCAGATGAAAGCCAAAGAAGCGTGCTGTCAGTTTATTCGGACGCATACTTACGGGATTTCCCAAATCTAATACTAATACAACAATAACTACTATACCTCAACACAGCTATTTTATTATGGCAGACAAGAAAGAGAAATTGTTTGACATGTTTCCCCCCATTTCGACTGAGGAATGGATGGCGAAAATCAATGTCGATCTCAAGGGCGCCGATTTCCAGAAGAAATTAGTGTGGCGCACAAACGAGGGCTTCAACGTCCAGCCCTTATATCGTAAGGAAGATCTTGAAGGACTCCCCACCTTGGGTACTCTCCCCGGAGAATTCCCCTACGTCCGCGGCACTCGCGACAACAATGATTGGCTGATCCGCCAGCAGATCCAGGGCACTACAGCGGAGGAAGTACTCGCCAATGCCCGCCATGCTATCGATTGCGGAGTAGAATCAATCGGCATCTGTCTCTGCGGAGAACTCGGCGCCGATCAGCTCCCTGAAATCCTCAAGGGTCTCGACCTGAAGAAAATCGAAGTCAACGTAGCTTGCTGTCCCGGCAAAGCTATCGAGGTAGCAGAACTCCTCGTAGCTGCCATCATAGATCAGGAAGCGACTGTAGAATTCCGCGGATCAATTGACTTCAACCCCTTCCGCCGTCTTCTTAAGCGCGGTCTGGAATTCCCCAAAGACCTTAAAGAGACTTCACTCAAACTTTACAATATCGTCAAGGATGTAAAGAATCTCCGTTGCTTCGCAGTAGACTCCTACATGCTCAACAACGCCGGAGCATTCATCACTCAGGAACTCGGATATGCTCTCGCATGGGGCGCCGAATGGCTCACGCTTCTTACTGAGGCCGGCCTCACTCCCTGCGAAATTGCCGGACGCATCAAGTTCAACATGGGCATTTCCTCCAACTATTTCATGGAGCTCGCCAAGTTCCGCGCAGGCCGCATGTTATGGGCTGAGATCGTAAAGGCTTACGGTGCTGAAGAAGAGTGCTGCAAGATGTGGGTTCACGCGGTGACTTCCCAGTTTAACCAGACTATCTATGACGCTCACGTCAACCTTCTCCGCTCGATGACCGAGACAATGTCGGCCGCTCTTGCCGGAGTCAACTCAATCGAGACTCTTCCCTTCGACCTTCAATTCAAGAATCCCGATGAGTTCTCAGAGCGTATCGCCCGCAATCAGCAGCATCTGCTCCGCGATGAATCTCATCTCGACAAAGTTGTCGACCCTGCAGGCGGCAGCTATTATATCGAAGTTCTCACTACTTCCATCGCTAAAGAAGCATGGAGAGTTTTCAATGAAGTTGAAGACAACGGCGGATTCCTCGCAATGCTTCAGAAAGGCGAGATTCAGGCTAAGGTCAACGAGTCGGGCGTGAAACGCCATCTCGACGTTGCCCGCCGTAAGGAAATACTTCTCGGCACCAACCAATATCCTAACTTCAACGAAATGGCTCTTGATAAGATCCAGAAGACTGATGACTGCGGATGCGGATGTGCCGCTCCTGCCGACGGAGCAGTCGAATATCTGAATTTCGATCGCGCCGCAAGCCAGTTTGAGCATCTTCGTCTTGACACTGAAAAGGCTGCCAATCGTCCGAAAGTATTCATGCTGACTATCGGTAACCTCGCAATGCGTCTTGCCCGCGCTCAGTTTGCAGCCAACTTCTTCGGATGCGCAGGATATGAAATCATCGACAATATCGGCTTCAATACTATCAAGGAAGGTGTGGATGCCGCTGTTGAAAAGGGTGCTGACGTAGTTGTCCTCTGCTCATCTGACGATGAATATGCAACTCTCGCTCCTGAAGCAAAGAAGGAACTCGGAGATCGCGCGATACTCGTAGTAGCCGGCGCTCCCGCATGCATGGACGAGCTCAAAGCCCAGGGCATCGAAGACTTCATTCACGTTCGCGTCAATGTACTTGACACATTGATCGGGTTTAACGCCAAACTCCTCAAATAAAAGCCATGAGACCTAATTTCAAAGAAATAGATATCACCAAGATAGCAACTCCCCAGACTCACAAACCTATCGAAGGGGAGGAATGGATGACAGCTGAGCTCATCCCCGTAAAACCCGTCTACACCAAAGAGGATCTTGAAGGCCTTGAACACCTCGACTATGCAGCAGGTCTGCCTCCGTTCCTCCGCGGCCCATACAGCGGCATGTATCCCATGCGCCCCTGGACAATCCGCCAGTATGCCGGATTCTCCACTGCCGCAGAATCCAATGCGTTCTATCGCCGCAACCTGGCCTCAGGCCAGAAAGGTCTGTCGGTAGCTTTCGACCTTCCGACTCACCGCGGTTATGACGCCGACCACGAACGTGTAGTAGGCGACGTCGGAAAAGCCGGCGTATCCATCTGCTCTCTCGAAGACATGAAAGTGCTTTTCGATGGCATCCCCTTGAATAAGATGTCGGTATCGATGACTATGAACGGCGCCGTACTCCCCGTGCTCGCATTCTACATCAATGCAGGTCTCGAACAGGGTGCTAAACTCGAAGAGATGGCAGGTACGATCCAGAACGATATCCTTAAGGAGTTCATGGTCCGCAACACCTACATTTATCCGCCGGCATTCTCGATGAAGATCATCGCCGATATCTTCGAGTACACTTCGAAGAACATGCCGAAGTTCAACTCCATCTCTATCTCCGGCTATCATATGCAGGAGGCAGGCGCTACCGCCGACATTGAGCTTGCTTATACTCTGGCAGATGGTCTTGAATATCTACGCGCAGGCGTAAACGCCGGCATGGATATCGACACTTTCGCTCCGCGTCTGTCGTTCTTCTGGGGTATATCCATGAATTACTTCATGGAAATTGCAAAGATGCGCGCTGCGCGTATGCTCTGGGCTCGCATCGTGAAGCAGTTCAACCCGAAGAATCCAAAATCTCTGGCTCTGCGTACTCACTGTCAGACTTCAGGCTGGAGCTTGACGGAGCAGGATCCCTTCAACAATGTAGGGCGTACTTGCGTAGAAGCTATGGGCGCAGTTCTCGGCCATACTCAGTCGCTTCATACCAACGCTCTCGACGAGGCTATCGCACTTCCTACTGACTTCTCGGCGCGTATCGCCCGCAATACCCAGATATATATTCAGGAAGAGACTTACGTCACGAAGCAGGTTGACCCCTGGGCAGGTTCGTATTATGTTGAGGCTCTGACCGACGAGATTGCTCGCAAGGCATGGGCCCACATCGAAGAAATCGAGAAACTCGGAGGTATGGCCAAGGCTATTGAGACAGGTCTTCCCAAACTCAAGATCGAAGAGGCCGCTGCCCGCACCCAGGCTCATATCGACTCCGGCAAGCAGGCTATCATCGGCATCAACAAATATCGTCTGGCTCATGAAGATCCTATCGATATCCTTGAAGTCGACAACACTGAAGTCCGCAAGGAACAGTGTGCCCGCCTCGAAGAAGTACGCAAGGATCGCGATGAAGCAGCCGTCAAGAAAGCTCTTGAAGCTATCACTGAGGCTGTCAAGGATCCCTCCAAGGGCAATCTTCTTGACCTCGCAGTGAAAGCTGCCGGTCTGCGTGCTACTCTGGGCGAAATCTCCGACGCATGCGAAGCAGTAGTCGGTCGATATAAAGCTGTCATCAAAACAATCTCAGGCGTGTATTCAAACGAAGAAAAGGGGGATCCCGAATTTGAGGAAGCCCGCAAGGCTGTAGCCGACTTTGCAAAGCGTGAAGGTCGCCAGCCGCGTATCATGATTGCCAAGATGGGTCAGGACGGACATGACCGCGGCGCTAAGGTAGTAGCTACCGGCTATGCCGACTGTGGATTCGACGTCGACATGGGTCCGCTCTTCCAGACTCCCGCGGAAGCAGCCCGCCAGGCTGTAGAAAACGACGTGCACATCCTCGGCGTTTCCTCTCTTGCCGCAGGCCATAAGACTCTCGTGCCTCAGGTGATCGAAGAGCTTAAGAAACTCGGTCGCGAAGACATCATGGTGACTGCAGGCGGCGTAATCCCCGCTCAGGACTATGACTTCCTTTATAAGGCCGGCGTAGCAGCTATCTTTGGCCCCGGCACCCGCATTCCGAAGTCTGCAATCGAAATGATCCGCCTCCTCAACGAAGAACGCGCTGAATAAGCCCTATTTATAAGCTCTAATAACCCGGGGCCGGGTTTTATTTCCCCGACCTTCTGATATAATTTATCGGCTTCCCGAAGTAAAACTTATCGGGAAGCCGATTTCTTCGTTTCGCAAAATTTTAGTAATTTTGCAATATGTATGAAATTAACGGCGGGTTATTGAATCCCGATTATGATAAAGACTCACTCTATACCTCTATGAAAAATAATCCCGACGGATATTCAATCGAAGATGACGATGATGAGGAGAAATATATCTCCGATGATTCCAATCTCCCGGAGTATTCTGATGAAGATGAGGAAGAGGAGGATGAAAACGACCCGGAAGATGAGGATGAAATCGAAGACTCCGGAGATGAACCGCATCGTAAATCATCGGCAATAGGATTACTGATAGCCATGATGCTCAATCCAATCGAAGGATGGAAGAGAATAAGACGACAGAAGACCTCACCGGAAGTTCCGGCAAGAAATTGCTTTTTTCCGCTGGTAGCTTTAGCAGCCGTATCCTGCTTTATGGAATGTGTCTACAATTCCGCTACGAATCTTTCGATGGCTATAGTAGAGGCTGTAAAAATATTTGTTGCTCTGTTCTTCGGAAACTTTCTCGGACTCGCATTCGTTAAAATGGTGATGCCAAATAACCAGAAGAAGATAGCCGATTCTGATTACGGTAAGAAATATATGATGTATCTGCTCTCTACTCTGGCAATCTTCTTCATCCTCTATGAATGTCTGCCGATGGTAGGCCCGGTAATAGCATTCACTCCGCTCTGGACCGTATATCTCGCTATGAGGGGCGCAAAATTCTTCCGGTTCCCTGAAGAAAAGAAGAATCTGCTGACGGCATTGATGTGCATCATTGTAGTCGGAGCGCCGTTTATTGTCTACTCGGTCTTCGATATTTTCCTCCCTAATTAAGAGCCTGTTTACTAAGAAGTGTTAAAATTTCATTTTGATCGAATATCAACGATAAAACGCCCATCTTTTGGCCA
>JAIDYR010000047.1 GCA_029057985.1 Muribaculaceae bacterium
TCGGGGTGACAAGATTCGAACTTGCGACCTCACGCCCCCCAGACGCGTACTCTAAACCTACTGAGCTACACCCCGATTTTATGTCAGCTTCTTGTCGGCAAATCATTGCCTCCTCAAAGCGAGTACAAAATTACTGCTTTTTTTTGAAACTGCCAAATTTTTACGATTTTTTTTGCTAAAAAATATTGCTTGATTTTCAATAGTATTGAAAATCAAGCAAATAAATTTTAATGAAGTATGCTGTTTCATACAGGTCTAAAAAATTTGGCCTGATGATATTCAAGCAGGCAAGCTTTATGCCTCATCCCATAAGAAAACGGACCGGAATATAAGTCCCTACTTTATACAATCGCTTTCTTAATGGCGCTTACGACCCGGGCAATCTCATCCTCGCCGACCCACGGGCCGGCCGGCAGACAGATGCCGATCTTGAAGAGTTCCTCCGATACGCCGTTGACGTATGCCGGATTATTGCGATAGACAGGCTGGCAGTGCATGGGTTTCCAGAGAGGACGGGCTTCAACGCCTTCCTTGTCAAGCGCCACACGCAGAGCCTCGACGTTGGCATTCGGCTGGCAGTCAGTGATGGCGGTGGATGCGGCATGGATAACTCCGGCTGCTCCGCCAACTGCTCCGGTGATGACTTCCTTGTAGACATCTTCCTGACCCGCTACTTTCAGATCCGGGGATAGAGTAGCCGTACATAGCCAGAAGTTGGAGTCATACTCCGATCCGGGATTGCGGTGCATGGTGAATCCGGGAATGTCGGCGAGCAGACGCTCATATTGTGCCTGCACCCATTTATGATGGCGGATGTGGTCGTCAAGGACAGTCATTTGTCCGCGCCCGATTCCGGCGCAGATATTCGACATGCGGTAATTATATCCAATCTCCTCGTGCTGGTAGTAGGGATAGGATTCACGTGCCTGAGTAGCATACCACATCACTTTTCTCCAAGCTTCTTCATCGGGGCAGATAAGGGCGCCTCCTCCGGAGGTGGTGATCATTTTGTTGCCGTTAAACGATAGTACGCCATAACGGCCGAATGTCCCGAGTACCTGCCCGTTGAATCGCGAGCCGAAGCCTTCAGCGGCATCCTCTACGACCGGGATTCCATATCGGTCGGCTATCTCCATGATGCGGTCGATCTGATAAGGCATCCCATAGAGAGCAACCGGAATTATCGCTTTCGGATATTTCCCGGTCTTTTCTTTACGATCAAGAATAGCCTTTTCGAGCAGGACAGGATCCATATTCCAAGATTCCGGCTCGGAGTCTACGAATACCGGGGTTGCTCCGCAATATGTGACCGGATGTGCAGAAGCGCAGAATGTAAAGGATTGAACGATGACCTCATCTCCGGGTTTGACTCCACAGGCGACCAGACCAAGATGGACGGCTGCTGTACCGGCCGACAGAGCTACTACGCGACGAGGCGGCTCAAGTTCTCCTCCATTTTCTCCGGATGCCGACTCCAGATGGTTAACAAAATTCTCCAGATCCTTCTCAAATCCATTGACGTTTGGTCCCAAAGGCACGACCCAATTATCACGGAAAGCCTCTTCTATAAACGCCATTTCATTTCCCGACATGTGAGCCAGGCAAAGCAATATCCTCTTATTTTCAGCCATAATTCGTCAGATAATTAAACACTGCGAATTTACGAAAAAAAATTGTCACTACAAAATTTCATGGTTTGTCATCAAGGTTTGTCATCATCGGAATCGCTTTAAGAGAACTTTTTTGGACGTAGCCTAAAAAGTACCATAGCGTGATGTGTCAGAGAACTTGCTCCGCGTTGCTTTACAACATACTCTGCTTTGCGAAAAATCTTAATCAGTATGGCGCTCAGGGATGTTCTATGAGGATATCGTCGGTAAGCCGTCGGGTCTTGGTATCGAAGTTGGCCCCGATCAGGAATATCTTCTTTCCGCTTACGGCCTCGCGTTCCCAGTAGCGTTTTTCGCGGATCTGCTCCATCGCCTTTCGGGCTGAAGAGTCGATCTTGAATTCGAAGATGTAGACGTATAGCGGAGTCTCCACCTGCAGGTCGATCCTTCCGTTCGACGTCCGGTCCTCCATGCGTGTAAAATACCCCATAAGCGTGAACAGCAGATAGAGGGCATTCTGAAAATGATCCTCGGGAGTGCCCTTATCCCCATACGGCACGTCGGCTATCAGACTCTTCATCCTCTGCATGAATCCTTCGGGATTACCCGAATTGACTTCAATAAGGAAGTCTGTCACGGAGAATCCTCGACCTTGATTTGCTTCCGGAATATAGGATTGCATCAGGAATTTCAGAAAACCTGATTTTACTTCTTCGTTAGGATAATCGAGAAGATAGGATTCATATTCGGGTTGATATTCCTTAATTGTCAGATAACCGGATTGATAAAAAACCGGTACAGGATTTTTGTCAAGCAGGCCGGCAGATTCCAGATACTCTTGATCAATAGTAGTCGGGGCGATATTCCGAAAAAGATAATTACCTTTTTCGATTAATCTGACCAGATAGGATGGAGTTCCGGAATTAAACCAGTAACTTTTTATGCTTTTGGAAGCGAAAACATTGACGAGACTGAAAGGATTATATATATCAGGAGATTCCTCCGCGAAATGATATCCGTCATAACGGCGGCGTAA
>JAIDYR010000048.1 GCA_029057985.1 Muribaculaceae bacterium
AGTTATCTTTGTGGGTTGAAAAGTTAATAGAAGGTTAAAAAGATATGAATCCGATGCTGAATTCCGGGATGGTTGATAAGTTTCGCCGCTGGATAGAAGAGAGTGAAGAGATCGTATTGACATGCCATGTCCGTCCGGACGGTGATGCCATCGGCAGCACGCTGGGAATGATGCATCTTCTTCAGACTCTCGGGAAGAAGGCGACGGTCGTAGTTCCTGATCAGCCTCCCCGTTCGCTTGCCTTTCTCCCCGGATTCAAGGATATCTGCATATTTACGCGTCATGACGAGTATAGCCGTCGATTAATGTCAGAGGCCGACTTGATAATATGCAGCGATTTCAATAAACTATCTCGCCAGGACTCGCTTGGCGCAGTCACTGAGGCTGCCTCAGCCAAGAAGGTGATGGTCGACCATCATCAGCAGCCCGACAACTTCTGTGATCTCAGCTTCTCATATCCTGACATGTCGTCAGCGTCCGAGCTTATGTTTCGTCTGATAGCGGCTATGGGATACTATACCGAGATGAATCTTGATTCAGCTACTTGCATTTGCACCGGAATCATAACAGATACCCGGAATTTCTCGGTCAATTGCAAGAATCCCGACATATATGAAGTGCTGATGAGGCTTCTCGACAAGGGGGTAGACAAGACGAAAATAGTTAGGGAAGCGCTTCTGACCCGCTCTTTATGGAGCCTAAGATTGCAATCCTATGCTCTGGCCGAAAAAATGGAGATTTTCGAAAAGTGGCATTGTGCCGTGACTGCACTTGACAAATCAGAGTTGGAGCGATTCCATTACGAAAGAGGTGATACGGAAGGATTGGTCAATGAGGCATTGGATGTCAGGGGGATATATTTTTCATTCTTTCTGAGAGAAGACGATGATTGCGTGAAAGTATCGGCTCGGAGTATCGAGGATTTCCCGGTCTCGAAGATATGCGAGGACGTATTTGGAGGAGGCGGTCATCTTATGGCTGCGGGCGCAGAGTTTAAGGGATCATTGGAAGATTGCAGAAAGAAGTTGATTGAAGCCATTCCTGAATATCTTTGCTATCTGCCATCTCGACCCCGGAAAGTTGAATAATATGAGAGAGATAACGATAAATAAATTGCCAAGTAATTAGATAGCACTTACAATTACAAATACAAATATCGTTTGACTCTTTCATCTTAAATAATAAATCAAAAGACTAACTTCACACGAAATGATTCTTAATCCATCAAAATATTTTATTGCGATCGCTGCCACCCTTATTCTAATGACTGCAGGTTGCAGCAAGTCGGAAAGTTATTCTGATCTTCTACGAGATGAGGAAAGGGCTGTCAACTGGTATCTG
Organism: Muribaculaceae bacterium; assembly: GCA_029057985.1. Lineage (GTDB taxonomy): Bacteria > Bacteroidota > Bacteroidia > Bacteroidales > Muribaculaceae > Lepagella. The sequence continues at coordinate 1,342 of JAIDYR010000048.1, forward strand.
GCTCAACATAGGGTGGAAATTGCTGTCCCTGAAGATTCTGTTTTTGAGATAGGACCGGATGCCCCATTCTACAGGATGAATGAGGATGGCACCATATACATGCAGGTTCTTTCGGAAGGGAATCCTGCCGACAAGCCCAAAGAAGGCGAGAGGGTCTATTTCCGATTCATGCGTCAGAATCTGAAATATATGTATGAAGGTGTCGATGTCAAGCCGGAGGGAAATATGGATAATTTCAATGTTCAGATTGGCCCCACCAACTTTATAATGGGCAACAAAATATATCCGAATACTACGAAATACGGCAGCGGCATACAATTGCCGATGACATATCTGGGCTACTTCTCGGAAGTTAACCTCGTATTGAAATCTTATGCCGGATTTCCGGAGAATCAGTCTGAGTGTACTCCCTATGTAATGAATATCAAATATTATAAATCGGAGTATTGATATTCTCTATTAAAGTTTAATATTAGTATCGATTGGCCGATATCTTCAATAAGATATCTTCCATAAGGAGAAATTGCTTGATCCGAATAATTTAAAGAAATAATAAGATTTATATAAATCATGTCATTGATCAAATCCATATCCGGAATCCGCGGCACGATCGGCGGCCGCTCCGGCGAAGGACTCGGAGGAGTCGATATCGTAAAGTTTACAGCTGCTTATGCAGAGTTTATTAAGCGTAACAGCGAAGGCAAAGCGCGTAAGATAGTAGTAGGCCGCGATGCCCGCATAAGCGGGGAGATGGTAGGACGTCTGGTCTCCGGCACTCTCATGGCTATGGGGCTTGATGTAATCAATATCGGACTTGCCACTACTCCGACGACAGAACTTGCTGTGACCGGCGAGGGCGCGGACGGAGGCATCATTATCACCGCATCCCATAATCCTACCCAATGGAACGCTCTTAAGCTTCTCAATAGCAATGGCGAATTTCTGAATGATGCCGAAGGCAAAAAAGTAATAGAGATTGCCGAAGCCGAGGATTTCTCCTTTGCCGAAGTTTTTGAACTTGGTAAGGAATATAAGAATGACACATGGGGTCAGCGCCATATTGAAATGGTCAAGAAACTTCCGCTTGTAGATGTTGACGCTATTCGAGAGGCTAATCTCACGGTTGCAGTGGATGCCGTCAACTCTGTAGGCGGAATAGTGATTCCTCAACTTCTGAAGGCTCTTGGCGTCAGCAACATAATCGAACTCAACTGCGAGGCCAACGGTCGCTTCGCCCATACTCCCGAGCCTATTCCGGAGAACCTTACGCAGATCGCGGAAGTGATGAAGACGAGCGATGCCGATTGCGGCATAGTAGTCGATCCTGATGTAGATCGGCTGGCTCTCGTGATGGAGAACGGCGAAATGTTTGTAGAGGAATATACTTTAGTAGCTGTTGCTGATTATGTGCTTGGTCACACTCCGGGTTCTACCGTTAGCAATCTAAGCTCTTCCCGCGCCCTGCGCGACGTGACTCGTGCCCATGGCTGCGAATACAACGCAGCTGCCGTCGGCGAAGTCAATGTAGTGGCTAAAATGAAGGAGACTGGTGCTATTATCGGAGGCGAAGGTAATGGCGGAGTTATATATCCGGAACTCCACTACGGGCGTGATGCGCTTGTTGGAGTGGCTCTCTTCCTGACACTGCTTGCGAAATCAGGCAAGAAGATGACGGAACTAAAGGCCGGCTACCCGCAATATGCCATTGCCAAGAATAAGATAACACTCACTCCTGAAGTGGATGTCGACGGTATCCTCGAGGCTGCCAAGCGCCATTTCTCAAAAGAAGAAGTGAATGATATCGACGGCGTGAAGGTTGACTTCGAAGATTGCTGGGTGCATCTTCGCAAGTCAAATACTGAGCCGATCATCCGCATTTACTCAGAGGCCTCCACTATGGAGAAAGCCGAGGCGCTCGGAGAAGAAATCAAGAATCTGATTGCAAATCTTTAATATAATGACCGGATCGATAGGTGGCCCGGAGGGTTTACTGCATCATCCGGTCATGGGAATAATTCTTCCATGTTAAAAAAATTTTTTCTCAATTTCCTTTCCTCGTTTGTAGGCGCCTGGGTAGCTATAGGCCTGTTTGGCATTGTAGCGGTAATAGTCTTGATCTCTTTGATAGGGAAAATCGGTATCTCACAGAGTTCATCTATCAGCGGAGTCTCGAAGAATTCCGTGATGGTCATAGATCTCAATGGCCGGATAGAAGAGCGGGAAAGTCCTTCCGAATTTGATTATATTGCTGCGCTTCAACAGGATTTCGATACGCCCCTGACGCTTACATCGCTTGTCGGATCAATACGTGAGGCTGCCGATAACAAAGATATCCGCATGATATATCTCAAATGCGGTAAGCTTCAGAGCGGAATGGCCACTTTGCGGGCTTTACGTCAGGAACTTGCCGAATTTAAGAAATCCGGCAAGAAGATTTATGCCTATGGAGATTCCTATTCGTTATCGGATTATTATGTTGCCAGCGTCGCTGACTCCTTGTTTGTCAATCCCGACGGCGTGATCGAAGTCAACGGAATATCCGGGGGGTCGCTCTACTTTAAGGATTTGCTCGACAATCTCGGGATTCAGATGCAGGTTGTGAAGGTCGGCACGTTCAAGTCTGCAGTAGAACCATATATTTCCAATGAAATGTCGCAGCCGGCGCGCGCTCAGCTCGACACTCTCTATGGAAATATCTGGAGTCAGATGACTCAGGAGATATGCAGCGACCGCAAGCTCAAGGCTGAGGCTCTTAATAATCTGATCAATTCTGATTTTCTTCAGCTTCAGGATGGGGAGTTCGCTGTCAGCAAACATCTGGCGGATAGGGCAGTCTATGAGCGCACAATGGATAAGCGTTTTGCTGATGCATTGGGCATAGACGTGGAGAAAGTCAATTTTGTCGGTCATGACGTAGTAGCCGCTTCCAACGCTGAAATTTCTCTTGGAAAAAAGAAACGTATAGCGGTTCTCTATGCTACGGGAGAAATCATGGAAGGCACTAAGACCGGCATAAATTGCGAAGTTCTTGTCCCGATTATCACCGATCTTGCGGAGGATGACGATGTAGTGGGAATGGTGCTTCGTGTGAACTCTCCCGGAGGATCGGTCTTCGGTTCGGAACAGATAGCCGAGGCGTTGGCTTATTTCCAGTCAAAAGAAAAACCCCTTGCAGTATCCATGGGTGACTATGCCGCATCGGGAGGATATTGGATATCATGCCATGCCAACAGAATATTTGCAGATCCGATGACTATTACAGGATCCATAGGTATCTATGGTCTGATTCCGGATGTCTCCGGCCTTGCCAGGAAAATAGGCGTGACTCCTCAGTTCGTATCGACAAATCCGGATGCGGATTTCCCGTCTTTTCTGCGTCCTATGACTGAAGCTCAGCACGCAGCAATGCAAAAAATGATAGAAAAAGGCTATGATCAGTTCATTACCCGAGTTGCGACCGGGCGCAAGATGTCCAAGCAAAAAGTTATGACAATCGCAGAGGGTAGAGTCTGGGACGGGCAAACTGCACTGAAACTTGGTCTTGTCGACCAGCTTGGTTCTCTTTCCGATGCCTGCGACTGGGTGAAGTCTCAGGCAAAGAAGGATGGAAAAGAGCCGGTGTTGGAATATCTGCCAAATATGGAACCGTCATTCTGGGATATGGTCAGGATCTCGACTCAATCTCAGATGCGCCTTGCTCTCATAGAGGAGATCGGCAAAGTAGTGCCGGAATCAGAGTATGCGGTCGAGGCTGCCAATATTCTGCGACGTCGGGCGGTGCAGGCCAGAATTGTGCCGATTTTTTTCAATTGATAGCAGGAATCTAAAAATTAATTGTTATCTTTGCTTTCCGTGAAATCCAATATTCTGTGAAAGATAAGATCGATCAAATATTGCGATGGGTGCTTACGCCGCTGTCATGGCTCTATGGAGCCGTGATGTGGGTTCGTAACAAGATGTTTGATCTGGGAATTCTTCCCCAGGTTGAATTCGATGTGCCTGTCGTAGGGGTCGGTAATATCACGGTAGGAGGAACCGGTAAAACACCTCATACAGAATATATCATATCAAATCTTTGCGGGCAATATAAGATCGCCGTTCTCAGCCGGGGTTATAAGCGCAAGACTAAAGGCTTTATAATGGCTAACTCCAAAAGTTCTCCGGAGACTATCGGCGATGAACCATGGCAGATATATAATAAATTCGGACGTCTTGTAAAGGTCGCGGTATGTGAAAACAGAAGGAAAGGGATCTCCGAACTTCTAAAGCTATATCCGGATCTTGAGATGATCGTGCTTGACGATTCATTTCAACATCGTTGGGTGCGACCAAAGATTTCAATACTGCTTATGGAATATGGGCGTCCCGTATTCAAAGACCATCTTCTCCCCCTGGGCAGATTGCGCGAACCGGCTCATGAGATCAATCGCGCTGATAAGGTGATTGTGACCAAATGTCCGGATTCTCTGCAGCCTCTCGATCTGCGGCTCGTCATCAAGGAGCTCGATCTGATGAAGTTTCAGAAGATTTATTTTACGCGCTATAGTTATGGCCAGCTGGCTCCGGTCTTTCCTGACGAGGCTTCTTTTGCGGCAAATCTCGGTTCTTTAAGAAAGTCGGATTCTGTTTTTCTATTGACCGGTATAGCTCATCCGCGTTATTTCGTCAGACACTTCAAGCAATATCCTTTCCACAAGAAAATTGAGCACTTCCCGGATCATCATGACTTCAGTCGCTCGGATATAGCGAGAATCGAACAGAAGTTCAGAAACATGAAAGGGGAGCGAAAGATTATCGTGACAACGGAAAAAGATGCGGTTCGGCTGGTCCACAATCCATATTTCCCGCAGGAACTCAAGCCTTTTGTCTTCTATTTGCCAATAAGCGTAGTGCGCATACAGGGTCCGCAAGGGTCAGACAATAATCTTATCGAAGACCTTAAGCAGGAACTTCGTCTGCCGGAATCCGAATCAGAACTTGTCAATGTTTCAGGCGTAATATCTGAAGATAATTCCTTTAATGAAAAGTCTTTCGATAGTATGTATGGAGCCAAGGAAGAAGAGGATATTCATGGCCGTAATGATCTCTCCTTTGACATGCGCAATGATGATCTGAGAAATGAGTCAGATATTCCGGACGTGGATGATGACGAGAATGGCGACGCTCCTTCTCCAACGATATCTCCCGGATTCGGCATCAACCGCGATTCTCTTGAAGATTGAAAAATTCACAACCTAAATTATAATCCCATGTTAGAGACAATCCGTCAGACCGCCGCCTATATTAAGGATCAGGTAGGCGAAACTCCTGAACTCGCCATAATTCTCGGCACAGGACTTGGAGACCTGGCTAATCAGATAGAAATCAAGAAAGAACTCGACTATAAGGAGATACCTAATTTCCCAGTATCTACCGTAGAGGGACATTCCGGAAAACTCATTTTCGGTAATCTTGGCGGGAAATATGTGATGGCCATGAAGGGTCGCTTCCACTATTATGAGGGCTATGACATGAAGCAGGTGACATTCCCCGTAAGAGTCATGCAGACTCTTGGAGTAAAGACTCTTATTGTCAGCAATGCCGCCGGAGGAATGAATAAGGAGTTTGAAGTGGGTGACGTAATGGTCATCACTGATCATATCAATCTTTTCCCCGAGAATCCACTACGGGGTAAAAACTACGAAGAACTCGGCACCCGCTTCCCTGCCATGACTGAAGCTTATTCTCATCGGCTGATATCATTGGCTGATGAAATCGCAAAAAATGATGATGTAAGACTGATGCATGGAGTATACGTCGGCACTCCCGGCCCGACTTTCGAGACTCCCGCCGAATATGAATACTTCCGTATTATCGGAGGGGATGCTGTCGGAATGTCAACTGTGCCCGAAGTCATTGTGGCTAATCATGCCGGCATGGAAGTCTTCGGTATTTCTGTCATCACTGACCTCGGAGGCAAGGACGTTAAGCAGGTGCCGACGCATGAAGAAGTGCAGCAGGCAGCTGTGAAAGCTCAGCCGACTGTAGTCAAATTGGTGACTACTCTTGTCGAAAAGATGTGATCGTATATATCTGCGAATAAGTTTCATTCAGGAAGTCAGATAGAGTATAAAGCCGAAGTGAAAAAATGTAGGCCAATTATAGCAACTATACGCCTGATTGAATTGTTACAATATACAGGAGGGTTTGTGGAGCAATCCGCAGACCCTTTGTCATATCAACATTATAGATAATTTCATGGAAAAAAAAGATAAGACTCAAGAAACTGAAATATCTGACCTCGGCGAATTCGGACTGATTTCCCGACTTACCAAAGAATTCCCTTTGAAGAATTCCTCATCTAAACTTGGGGTAGGAGATGACGCTGCTATCATCGAGCCGGAGGGAGACAAAGAGATACTCGTGACGACAGATCTTCTGCTTGAAGGCATACATTTTGATGTGCGCTACGTGCCTTTGATGCATCTCGGATATAAAGCGGCAGTTGTCAATTTCAGTGATATCTATGCAATGAATGGCACTCCGAAGCAGATTACTGTATCGATAGGAGTGTCGAGTCGTTTCACGGTTGAGCATCTTGACATGATATACGCAGGAATCCGATTGGCTTGCGAGGCTTACGGAGTGGATATGGTCGGAGGAGATACCTCGGCTTCAGTGACCGGACTCGTGATCAGCGTGACTTGTCTTGGAGAGGCTGTCAGGGGTGAGTCTGTGAAGCGATCCGGTGCTAAAGAGACAGATTTAATCTGTGTAAGCGGGGATCTGGGGGCTGCATATATGGGTCTGCAACTTCTGGAGCGAGAGAATAAGGTGGCTGCGGAGAGCGGAGATCCTCAATTCCAACCGGATTTTGCCGGAAAAGAATATATTCTCCAGCGTCAGCTCAGACCGGAAGCCCGCAAGGATATTATAGAAGAACTTCATGCGGCCGGAATTAAGCCGACGTCCATGATGGATGTGAGCGACGGACTTTCTTCCGAATTGCTTCATATCTGCAAATCTTCGGATGTGGGCTGTCGTGTCTATGAGGATAGAATCCCGATCGATTACCAGACTGCTGTAATGGCGGAGGAACTAAATATGAATCTCGTAACTGCAGCCATGAATGGAGGAGAGGATTATGAACTTCTCTTCACAGTGCCTCTTACAGATAAGGATAAGATCGAGAAACTTTCGAATGTCAAGATGATAGGATATATCACCAAACCTTCATTGGGAGCGGCTTTGGTCACCCGCGACGGAAGTGAGATACCTGTCAAGGCTCAGGGTTGGAATGCCTTTCAACATTGACATGCAATTTGACATTCCAATTAACATGATAAGTAATTGAGAAAAATTAATGAACATATAAAAGGAAGTTATTTTTGAGCTGATTTGAGTGCGGAAGGAGGGATCATACTTTGTATGTGACTGACTGACAAGCTCGAAGCAGCCAAAAATAACAAGTTTTATTGTTCAAGTAATTTTAATCACAAATATCGTTTAATTTTTGGAACTTACTTATAAATTAAGCGGCGAAGCAGTTAAATTTAAATTAGTTTAACATTACTGTGCTTCATCGTCGGGGAATGTTACAGGATAAATTATTATTTTTGCAACTGAAAAAACCTGACTTCTATATCTACTCTACTGTGTCGGGATATGGAGTATGGTTTCAAAAGAAATACGGATTATGGGGATTGGATGTACGTAATAAAAATAGAAAAACTCAAAAAAGATGAGCGAAACGGTTAATATTCGTGAACTTAACGACCTGATAGCGTCAAAGAGCAACTTTATTCAGATGATCCGGACCGGCATGCGTCATCGCATTGTAGGCCAGAAGCATCTGATTGATTCTCTTCTTGTGGCCCTTCTGGCCAACGGGCATGTACTTCTTGAAGGCGTGCCGGGTCTGGCCAAGACTCTTGCGATTAAGACTCTTGCTACGTTGGTCGATGCAAAATACAATCGTATTCAGTTTACTCCTGATCTTCTTCCGGCTGACGTCATCGGCACCCTTATTTACTCAATCAAGCGTGAGACATTCGAAGTCAAGAAAGGTCCGATATTCGCAAATTTCGTACTTGCTGATGAAATCAACCGTGCGCCTGCAAAAGTGCAGAGTGCGCTTCTCGAGGCGATGCAGGAGCGTCAGGTGACTATAGGAGAAGAATCTTTCCCTCTTGATAAGCCTTTCCTTGTAATGGCAACCCAGAATCCTATCGAGCAGGAAGGCACGTATCCTTTGCCGGAAGCGCAGACCGACCGTTTCCTCCTCAAAGTTATAATCGGGTATCCAACACGCGAAGATGAGAAGGAGATTATCCGACAGAATATAGCATCCTCTCAGGAGGAGATTCAGGCCGTGGTCAGCAGGACGGATATAACGGAGGTGCAGAAGATAGTAGAGAAAATCTATCTTGATGAGAAAATTGAGAATTACATCGTAGATATAGTGTTTGCCACCCGCGAACCGGGCAAATACGGCCTCAACGTTCTCGATGATCTTATAGAGTACGGTGCGTCACCGCGTGCTTCCATTTCATTGGCGAAAGCATCACGTGCCTATGCATTCCTTCAGGGACGCGGATATGTAATACCGGAGGATGTGCGTGCCGTATGCCATGACGTAATGCGCCACAGAATAGGACTCAGTTATGAGGCCGAAGCCAATAATATCTCTCCCGACGAAGTCATCACTACTATTCTCGATAAGGTTCAGGTGCCGTAAAGAGCAGACCTGTGAGAATGTTTCCTCTAAAGTAAGTTATAAATGGACGCTAAGGAACTTCTGAAAAAGGTAAGGAAGATTGAAATCAAAACCCGCGGATTAAGTCAGAATATTTTTGCGGGTGAATATCATTCGGCTTTCAAGGGGCGCGGCGTCATTTTTTCCGAAGTAAGGGAGTATCAGCCCGGAGATGATGTCAGGGATATAGACTGGAATGTGACCGCCCGACATAATAAGCCTTATGTCAAAGTCTACGAAGAAGAACGCGAACTTACCCTGATGCTTCTGATAGATGTCAGTCAGTCGGAAGACTTTGGTGCTGTGGGAGTGGAGAAAAAGGAAATGATGGCAGAAATCGCTGCTACTTTGGCCTTTTCCTCCCTGCAAAACAATGATAAGGTCGGAGTCATATTCTTCAGCGATAGAATTGAGAAATTTATTCCCCCTAAGAAGGGTAAAAAGCATATTCTTTTGATAATTCGCGAAATCATAGATTTCGAACCGGAAAGCCACGGCACTGATATTTCAGTTGCTCTGGAGTTTCTCACGAACGCTATCAAGAAGCGTGCCACGTCATTCGTCCTTTCAGACTTTATTGATCGCCATGACTTTTCCCATGCAATGCTAATGGCTAATAAGAAGCATGAGCTATCCGCAATACAGGTCTATGATGAGCGCGATTCGAAACTTCCCGATGTAGGCCTGATTCATGCCTCTGATCTTGAAAGCGGACAGATTCGCTGGATTGATACCTCATCAAAGAGTGTCAGAAGCGCTTATGAAAAGGCATGGTATAAAAGTCAGCAACAGCTCAACGAAGCTGCATTGAAGAGCGGGGTCGAAATGGCAAGCATCCGCACTGACGAAGATTATGTCAAGGCTCTGCTGTCGATATTCCGCAAGAAAGCTGTCAGATAAAGTCCCTTGAATTAGATATGCAATGAATATAAGAACTCTTATATCCTCTTTGTTTTTGACAATTGGAGCCTCAACTGCCTTGGCCGGACCGGTGATGCTTGATGCAAAACTCGATTCAGCCTCAATGCTGATGGGGACTCTAAATACTTTGCGTCTTGAGGTTGTGCAGGACAAGGGGACAAAGGGGCATTTCCCTCTCTTTGAGAAATATGGTCCGGAAGGCATCTTGACACTGTTGAATGATTCTATCGAGATAGGTCGGCCTTCGAAGATAGATACGCTTGAAGTTGGATCCGGAAGAATTCAGATTAATTATGAGTTGCCGCTTCAGGCCTTCGATTCGGGGGTCTATAGGCTGCCGGAGATTGCTTATGCTTCCGGAACCGACACGTCCCGGTCTAAGCCGTTGCTTCTGACAGTAGTGCCAGTCAACGTGACCGCTAACGATAGTATCGCTCCACTCACAGATGTAGCAGATGCCGAAAATCCATCTGTATTTGATAAGATTCCGGATCCGGTTTATAATTACTGGTGGGCATTTCTGCTCGGATTGCTTATTATAGCCGCCGGCATCTGGGCCTGGATCAGATATAAAAAGGATGGTACGATTTTGCCTGCAAAACCGGAGACTCCTCCTTATGAACAGGCAATAACTGCGTTACGTCAGCTTAAGGCCCGTAAATTATGGGAGAGCGGACGCGAGAAGGAGTACTATACAGAATTAACTGATATACTGCGTCGTTATCTCGACCGCCGATTTGGAATCAAGGCGATGGAGATGACCTCTAATGAAATAATGTCGCATCTGGCAGATGTCGACAATCAGGACGTGCCGCGCGAAAAAATCCGTGATATTCTCGATATGGCTGATTTCGTTAAATTTGCAATGGTGCGTCCGTTGCCTGACGATAATGTAGCGCTTTACAGAAATGCGGTTGACTTCGTGGAATCGACGAGGCCCGCTCCTCAGGCGGATAACGCAGCCTTGAATCCCCCTAAGAATAAGGAGGACGGAGACGGGAATAACGGAGTTAATGCAGGACTTCGCGGGCGTCGTAAAAGGAAAGATGATTCCGCAGAAAGAATCTCCGGTCCGCGAATGAAAGTAGGGAAGAGCAATAAGAAGGGCAGGCCTTCAGGCAATGATGGAAAGGAGGTGAAGAGATGATGTTCAAGTATCCTTGGGTCTTCTGTCTTTTTGCACTTTACGTGCCGTTGCTTTGGTGGTACTTCAAGCGGACAAAAACCTCCACTCCTACCTTGGGTTTCTCATCCTTGAGAGCTTTTGAGAATTTGCCCCGTTCATGGAAAGAGTATCTGATGAAGTTCTCTTTCCTTCTGAAATTGATCGCCATTGCATGTCTTATAGTCGCTTTGGCCCGACCTCAGACCACAGACTCTAAATCCTCAACAAGAATTGAGGGTACAGATATCGTACTTGCAATAGATATTTCGGGATCTATGGCTTCCACAGATTTTTCGCCAAATCGATTTGAGGCGGCCAAAGAGGTAGCAGTAAATTTCGTAAATCAGCGCGTAAATGACAATCTCGGTCTTGTAGTTTTCGCCGGTGAGTCGCTTTCGTTGATGCCGCTTACCTATGACCGGGCTGCGGTAATCAATACTCTTCAGAATGTCAAACTCGGAGATCTTAATGACGGCACGGCAATAGGCGACGGAATCGCGAGTGCAATAAATCGCCTTGTCTCCGGAAAGGCAAAATCAAAAAGTATTATTCTTCTTACTGACGGCACAAATAATGCCGGTGAGGTGCCTCCCTCGACGGCTGCTGAGATAGCCAAGCAGAAGGGTATAAAAATATATACTATCGGTGTCGGCACAAACGGAGTCATCCATATTACAGATCCTTACGGTTTCTCGACTACGGTGCTTGAGACTAAGATAGATGAGGAATCCCTTAAAAGCATAGCCGACCAGACGGGAGGAAAGTTTTTCCGCGCGAAGGATGAGAAAGTCCTTCAGAAGGTCTTCGATGAAATCGATAAGCTTGAGAAGACTGCTCTTGACGTAGAGAAATATTCCAGAGTCGATGAAGCCTTCATGCCTTGGGTGCTTGCCGCTCTCTGTTGCTACGCTCTGTCTATGCTCATGCGATATACAATTTTGCGCAGACTGCCATAATCGTTATGGAAGGATTGTTGTAATAATCAAAATTATTGAAGGAAGAAAATGAGTTTCGCTTATCCCTATATATTATTCCTTTTGCTCGGAGTGCCGGTCTATATCGGATTGTATCTCTTGGCCAGGGCATCCCGTAAGCGTCGCCTTAAGACATTCGGACGCGAGGAGTCTCTTGCCAGGCTTATGCCATTGGTCTCTCCGTATAAACCACCCTTGAAACTTGCTTTGCAGTTGCTTGCATATACAATGCTCGTATTGGCTTTGGCGCGGCCGTGGGGAGGAGTCAAAGGTGCGACTAATGTCAAGGAGGGTATAGAGGTAGTGATAGCGGTCGATGCTTCTAACTCCATGCTGGCGCCATCATCGGATAAAAGCGGATCTCCTGACCGGATGAGGATGGCCAAGATGATTCTGGAGAAACTTATCAACCGTCTTGACAATGACCGGGTCGGACTGATAGAATACGCCGGAGAAGCCTATACGCTTATTCCGGTCACGGGCGACTACGTCTCAGCAAAGATGTTTCTTAATTCTATCTCTCCCAATGATATTCAGAATCAAGGCACCAATATTGCGGCTGCTATAGAACTTGCTACACGTTCGTTTTCTGAATCCAAGGAAATAGGGAAATCCATAATTCTTATTACCGACGCAGAAGAACTCGATGATCCCCAAAGCGTAATGGAAGCAGCTTCACAGGCAGCCTCCAAGAATATTCAATTGAATGTAGTAGGCGTCGGAGGAGAGACTCCGGTGCGTATTCCGGAAGGTCAGGGATATATGTTGGATCCCACGACAGGTCAGCCTGTAGAAACAAGGCTCAACGAAGACCTTGCGTTGGAAATTGCAAAAGTCGGTCATGGCATTTATGTGAACGCCTCAAATAAAGATTGTCTTAACGAACTTGAACGCCAGATGGATAAAGTGTCGAAGACTGCGTTGGAGAGTAGTTTCACAGCGGTCCATGACGAACTCTACGGTTTCTTCGGATGGGCGGCTTTGATATTCATTTTGTTGGATATCCTCGTAGTAGACAGTAAATTCGGATGGCTTGACCGAATCACATTCTTTAAAAAGGAAGAGAAATGATATTTAAAGATATGAAAATGTGCGGTAAGGTTTCGCTTCTGAGCGGAGGGATTATGCGGAGCATTATCCTTCTGCTCATCGCGGTTGTGTCATGGGGTAGCATTGAGGCTGCTGAATCAACTCGAAAGGAGCGTCGCTTTATTACAGAAGGAAATACGCTTTATCGCTCTCGGAAATATGCTGAAGCCAAAGTGAAATACCGCAATGCATTGGATGAGAATGGCCAGAGTGCTGTAGCGCGTTTCAATCTGGGTTTATGTGATGTGCGTCTCGCTTATCTCAATAAAGATAATGACTCCATTGCTTCGAAATTGATGAATGAAGCAATGACGGCGTTATCAGAGGTAGCGAAGCTGGGTAAGGAAAATATTCCTCTTTCTTCAAAAGCCAATTATAATCTCGGCAATCTGGCTTTTGAATCAGAAAATTATCAGGAAGCGATTTCATTATACAAGCAAGCATTGCGTCTGAATCCGGCATTTGATGAAGCAAGAAGGAATCTCCGCATAGCCCAGCTCAAACTGCAGGAGCAGCAGAATAACAACCAAGATAAGGATAAAGATAAGGACAAGGATAAAGACAAGGATAAGGATCAGAACAAAGAAAACGAAAAGGATCAGCAGCAGGATAAACAGCAGGATCAAGATAAAGAGCAGCAGGACAAGAATCAGAATCAGGATAAAGATCAGCAGTCCGATCAGCAGAATCAGCCCCAGCCAAATAAACTCAGCGAACAGGCCGCGCAGCAGATTCTGAACGCCGTAGAAAATAATGAGCAGAAAGCCCGTCAAGGAAATAATACCGGACAAAAGGCTCAAGGACGTTCCGGGCGTCAGAAACGTTGGTAACATATAATCCCTTCCGTATCCCCAAATGACAAAGACAATCAGATACTTAGTATTATCTATAATAGCCCTCGTCGGACTCGGCGTCTTTCTTCCGGATGCCGCTGCCCAGAGTGTTGAACTGCGTGTTGAATCAGAATCAGGCTCCAACCGAATCGCTGTCGGACAAATTTTCTATATTCTTGTCACAGTAAATAACATTTCGGAGGAGCCACAGGCTATATCATCGGCAGGAGGCGCAGAACTCGTGTATTGGACAAAGCAGAGTGAGACCTCTTCATTCAGGAGCGTCAACGGCAGAATGTCGCAGAGTATTCGAAGAGTATACGCTGCTACTTTACTGGCTCGAAAGAAAGGTAATTATACTTTTGGTCCTCTCACAGTTGGAGGCGTAAAGAGTAATAAAGTGTCTTACTCGATTGTCGATGCGTCAGAAGCTCAGAATCAGGGATCTCAAGGAGGATACAATAATCCGGCAGGTAAAGGAAACGAAGCTGATGCCGACAATCATGATGCGTCTCAGTCTCAGGATCCTAATGATGCAGGCGGACCGACTTTTATCGGCAAAGGCAATGACAAGTTATTTATGAGGGCAAGCGTCTCAAAAACTACTGCTTATGAGCAGGAAGCGCTGGTCTATACGGTAAAACTTTACACAACCTATAGCTCCATTAAATTCATCGGAGCTACCGAAGCCCCGAAATTCGAAGGATTCGTAATTGAGGAATCTAACGTTGTATCAAATCAACTTGTGCCGGAGACTTATCAGGGTAGAACGTATGCTACAGCTGTAATAGCCCGATATATTATCTTCCCGCAGATGCCGGGAAAACTTAAGATTATCGGTAATAATTATACCGTATCCACAGATGCTCAGGAATATTACCATGATCCATTTTTCTCACGCTTGACAGTGCGTCGGCCCATTCAGCTGAATGTCTCTCCGAATGATCTGGAGATAGATGTTAAGGCATTGCCGAGTCCGAAGCCGGCAAATTTCTCTGGAGGTGTCGGCCAATTCCGACTTTCATCCTCAATAAAATCGGATAAAGTAGTGGCGAATCAGGCAGGCGCGGTGACTTATACCGTCTCCGGAGAAGGCAACCTGAAATATGTCCACCTTCCGGATCTTAATGCAATCTTTCCGGATGAAATAGAGGTCTTCACTCCGACTACGGATGTGATGACTAATGTCGGAGCGAGTAATGTGACAGGATCCGTGAAATTCGACTATTCGTTCATGCCGCTCGAACAGGGAGATTTCAATATTCCGGATGTGGAACTCGTATACTTTAATCCGGCTACGGGTAAGTATGAGACGACAGTTGCGAAAGGCTACAAGTTGAAGGTTGAGCAGGGGGAGGAGTCTTCCAGATCCCAGGCGACCTTGACATTCAGTTCTAAGTTAATGCCGGTAGATGTAGATGAAGCTCCGGAGACTCGCCCATATATCCGGGGATTCCTCTATTGGTTATGGTATATCATTCCTGCTCTGATACTTGCAGGAACCGTGATTGCACGCAGGAAATACATTGCAGTCCATTCCGACGTGATAGGGTTGAGAAGCCGCCGCGCCGGTAAGATGGCAAAACGCAGACTTAAGAAGGCTGCATCCGCTATGAAAGAAAAGAATGAAGATGTCTTCTATGATGAAATTCTCAAGGCTATATGGGGTTATCTTTCCGATAAATTGCGGCTTCCGACATCAGAATTGACACGAGATAACGTCAGCCAATTACTCGAGACCCAAGGACTGGAATCGGATAAGATCGAGTCTTTATTAAAGTTGCTCGACGATTGTGAATTTGCAAAATATTCTCCTGCCTCCCTACGCAAGCCTATGAGTGCAATTTATGATGAAGCTACTGATATGCTTAATAGTCTTGAAGATGGATTCTCAAAGCGTCATGCTGTCTCAGGTCCTGACGATGACAACGATTCCCATCTCGGGGACGGATCGAATTCGGATACGCATTCTTCAGTGTCTTCTGATTCTTCCAAAACTTCTTCAGAGGTCTTATCTTCCGGAAATCAAGACAGCGAAGGCCGTCCCGGAAATTCAGCTTCGAAGATAATGACATCTCTGGTTATAGCGATGATATTAGGTTCATCAACTGTGTGGGCGTCCAATGGCACTAAAATTATAGCTGAGGCAGACAGCGCATATTCCAGAGGAGATTTCACTGAGGCTGTCGGACTTTATGAAGACCAGATAAGACAGCAAGGTGCCACTGCTCCTTTGCTCTTCAATCTCGGATGCGCTTATTATAAATCCGGCAATGAAGGCGAAGCCCGGCTTTGTATGGAACGCGCCAAGCGTCTTGACCCTTCTAACTCACGCATCAATCAGAATATCCGTTACCTTGAGTCGCGAATTGAGGATGCCAACAAAGCCGAATTGAAAGGTAAAAAAGGCGAAGTAAGCCCTGACAATATCGGATTCTTCGGCCGAGTCAATCAGAAAATTTCGGCCGACACGTCGTCTGACACGTGGGCATCGTTTGCGGCTATGGCCTTCATTCTGCTGATTCTTTCCCTTGCGGTATATATCTTTTCGGGTAATGTAAGATTAAAGAAACTCGGTTTCTTCAGCGGCTTGATATTCTTCGGATTCACCATAATCTTCATTATTTTCTCAGAGATGGCAGCCTCGCATTTTCTGAGTCGCGATGAAGCCGTCATCACTACATTCAAGGCGACCCTGACAAAAGATCCTCATGATGCGAAATCTGAAATAGGATCGCCTCTGGTAAGAGGCACTAAGGTTGAGATTCTCGAATCTCAACTGAACTCAGACGGAAAGATAGGATGGTATAAGGTAAGACTTAATCATGCCAACATAGGTTGGGTCGAAGCCTCTGCCATAACTATAATTTAGAAAATACATGAATTTATATTTCGCGCCCACTTCTCTATTTTCGGGATGTGGGCGTAACTGTTTGTATTTGCGGTGATTAATCGCTGGAATATATTTTTTATGTTTTACAACATTTAAAATAATCAATGATTTTTTTGCATAATGAGATATTTATGCTTAACTTAGCGAATGTAAAGCCGGGGTTGCTCCTCGCCGGGCTGTAGAGACGTCCGCAGGCATTAAAAAGAGTCGGTAAGGCCGATCCGAATGCTGAAAGACAAAACTTAAAAATATTTACTTCAAAATACTGACCTTATGAGCAAAACAATCAGTTTTAACGAACTTCGTCGTCTCAAAGACAGTTTGCCCGATGGCGCGACTCACCGCATTGCTGACGAATTGAATCTTACAGTGCAGACCGTGCGCAATTACTTCGGAGGTGTCAACTATCAGTTTGGTAAAAATATCGGTATGCATATCGAGCCCGGTCCCGACGGGGGAATAGTTGTTCTGGACGACACTACTATCTACGATATGGCTGTCAAGATTCTCGAAGAGCAGAAAGAGGCTGAGTAATCAATCCGCCGACAAAAAGACTTATACATCCGAATGATGATTGATTTCATCATCCGGATGTTTTTTTTATAAAGAAATAATTTTTTGTTAAACTATTAAAAAGATATGCCGAATGATTGCGGTAGCCTCGTAAGTTTTTATTAATTTTGCGACTTAATTAAGAAAAATGATATTCCCGGATACATTCGAAAATAAGATAGGTTTTGACAAAATCCGCTCACTGGTAGAGGATAAATGCTTAGGTCCGTTGGCGCGGGAAGAGGCATTGAAAATGTCGTTTTCCAGTGACTATAATGTCGTTTGCCGGTTGTTATGGCAGACCGACGAAATGCTGAAGATTTTGAATGATTCTCTTGAACTTCCTCTTCATGATGTTTCGGAAGCGGCAGATGCTTTGGGCGATCTTCGCATAGAAGGATCATATCTGGCTCCCAAGAAGCTATATGCTATTCTCAAGATGCTGATACAATCCGATGAAGTAAGAGCTTTTTTTGCACGGGAGAACTCATTCAAGGCATTGGCGAAAGTCACTGAAAGACTTGAATCATATCCTCATATTATATCTATTATTAATTCTGCTGTCAATAAATTTGGAGAAGTTAAGGATTCCGCCTCCGATCATCTATTCGAAATCCGCCGTAGTCTCAGAGCAGCTGCAGGATCGATGTCAAAGGCTATGCGCCGAGTGCTCGACAGGGCAGTTGCAGACGGCATAATTGATAAGGATACCTCCGCATCCGTGCGCGACGGCAGATTGGTGATACCGGTAGAAGCCGGAAAAAAACGTTCAATTTCGGGTATTGTCCATGACTCTTCAGCTACAGGTAAGACAGTCTTTATCGAACCCATTGAAGTAGTGGAAGCCTCCAATCGTATGCGTGAACTCGAGATGGAGGAGCAGCGAGAGATTGTGGAAATATTGAAAAACATCTCTTCCCAACTGCGTCCTTATGCTTCGGATGTTGCGGCGTGTTGTCGTATCCTCGGACGCCTGGATTTTATAAGGGCCAAAGCTCTTGTGGCGCAGGAAGTCGACGGAAGGCTCCCTCATATGGAGAGAGAGCGTATCATTGAATGGTACCATGCAGTTCATCCCCAACTTCTTATGGCATTGAAGCGTCAGGGAAAGGAGGTCGTTCCGCTGTCATTAACTCTCGATAGTAAAAAGCGCATATTAATCATCTCCGGTCCGAATGCGGGTGGTAAATCCGTGACATTAAAGACGGTAGGCGTTATCCAGTATATGACTCAGTGCGGGATGCTTCCTCCTGTTTATGAAAATTCTCATGTAGGTATTTTTGATAATATATTCGTAGACATAGGGGATGAGCAATCGATGGAATCGGATCTTTCTACATATTCCTCCCATCTGAGAAATATGAAGTTCTTCCTTCAGCATGCATCTCCCAAGACTCTGATCTTGGCTGATGAGATGGGATCAGGGACCGAACCTCAGATCGGTGGGGCTCTGGCGCAGGCAATTCTCGAACGCCTCGCTAAATCGGGATGCCTGGGAATTGTTACAACCCACTATCAGAATCTTAAGACTTTCGCCGGAGAAACCGACGGCTTTATCAATGGCGCGATGCTTTATGATCGTCAGCATCTTCAACCTTCGTTTCAACTTGTCGTGGGGCAACCCGGAAATTCCTTCGCCATAGAGATCGCCCGAAAAATTGGACTTGATGGTGGAGTGATAGAAAAAGCTAAAGATATAGTGGGGAGCGACTACGTCAATCTTGATAAATATCTTCTTGATGTTGCACGCGATCGACGTTATTGGCAGAATAAGCGTCAAAATATAAAAGAGAAGGAAGCGCGTCTTGATGATCTGCTCTCGCGATATGAGGATAAAGCTGATGATCTGAAGTCACAGAGAAATGCCATTCTCCATGATGCTAAAGCAGAGGCTAAAGAAATTCTGGCCTCTGCAAATGCCCGCATTGAGAAAGCAATACGTGAAATTCGTGAAGCGCAGGCTGCAAAAGAAGCTACCAAGAAAATTCGCAACGAGTTTGAGGCCTTTAAGAAAAGTGTCACGGAGGCAGAGCCGGAGAATAATTCCGCGATTCCGGAGCCACTTAAAGAACTTAAACATAAGAGCCGCCGAAATAAGGAAGAGAGGCTGCGCCATTCAGAGAAGCAACCTGTCGACACCCGAACGACGTTTGCCTCCGGAGATTTTGTAAAGATGAAGGATGGAAATGTTGCCGGGCAGATAATTAAAATAGAAGGTAAGAAAGCAGAGGTCGCCTTCGGAGCGTTACGTACAATGGTAGAACTTTCGCGCCTTGTCCCGACCTCTAAGCCCAAAGAAAGCGCTCTTAATCAAAAGTCCGGACTGAGTGCTGCTACGAGTTCCGCATCCAGGGAGCGCCAGCTGAATTTCAAGCCTGAAATCGACGTGCGTGGAATGAGAGGCGATGAGGCGGTCCAGGCCATAACGTATTTCCTCGATGATGCCGTGCAATTCAACGCCCGCAGGTTGCGCATTCTACACGGGACCGGCTCAGGGATTCTTAAGACATTGATTCGTCAGCAACTGAATGCCAACACTGCTGTCGAATCATTCCGCGATGAAGATGTGCGTTTCGGAGGTGCCGGCATCACAATAGTTGACCTTTATTGATATTAATCTAACAAGCGAAGAGTTTACAGGAAAAATAAGTAATGAAATATCCGTATCTATCATTATGGCTGCTCCTTGCAATCGGATTGATTATCATTATTGCGATTGCATTTGCCGACGACATAAATATTGGAGAATATACTCTGCGGAAGGCACCTTTTCGAGAGAATCTGCTTGTCGATCATGAGGCTGAGGCGCGCGAGGAAGCCCGACAGGATTCTATAATAGTGGCAAAGCGTCTGGAAATGGAAGAACATGAAAAGGAGGAAAGAGTAGACTCTACCGCTCATACCATTTTGCTTATAGGCGACTCAATGACATGGAATCTGGCCTATCGATTTGCACAATACGCCAAGACTAACGGCCATACGTTTCATGCAGTCAACTGGGACTCAAGCGGCACAGTGAAATGGGCAAAATCGCATCATCTTTCAGAGTTTATAGAGCAGTATGGTGCCTCTTATGTCTTTATCTGTCTGGGATCAAATGAATTGTACATTAAAGACCCGAAGAAGCACCTTCCTCACATTCAATCAATACTTGATGAGGTTGGCGATTTGCCATACGTATGGATCGGACCTCCTAATTGGAAAGAGGATTACGGTATTAATGACTTGCTTGAGGCGACTTGTGTCCCCGGTGGTTTTTTCCGAAGTGAAGGTATGAAATTCGAGAGAAAGAAGGATGGAATTCATCCGACTCGAAAGGCTTCTGAAATATGGGTCGACAGTATCGCCCGCTGGATGCCGAAATCATCTCATCCTATCTTGATGGAGACCCCCCCCGAGG
>JAIDYR010000049.1 GCA_029057985.1 Muribaculaceae bacterium
CGACCCCCACAATGATTATCTCGTAGGCGGATTCGATGGTAATATAGCTACTGAAAACGGCTTGCAGTTCAATATCGACTGGCTGAAAGGACAGAAGACCGGATTCTTCGTGGATCAACGAGAGAATCGATCTCTGCTTGAAAAATTTGCGAAGGATAAGACTGTCTTGAATATGTTCTGCTATACAGGGGGGTTCTCCGTCTATGCAATGCGAGGAGGAGCAAAGTCTGTAGATTCAGTTGATTCCTCTGCAAAAGCAGCGGCATTGACTGATGCAAACATATCATTGAACTTCCCTGACGATGACCGACACGCCACTCATGCCGTCGACGCATTCAAATTCCTTGCCGAGATGCCGAATGACAAATACGACCTTATAATACTTGATCCGCCGGCTTTCGCCAAGCACAGGAGCGCATTGAAAAACGGTCTTATCGGCTATCGCAAATTGAATGCAAAAGCTTTTGAGAAAATTAAACCCGGCGGAATTCTTTTTACTTTCTCCTGCTCTCAGGTCGTCACCCGCGAAGCATTCCGGCTCGCTGTCTTCTCCGCAGCCGCAAAGTCCGGAAGAAAGGTCAGAGTCCTCCATCAGCTGACCCAACCGGCCGACCATCCTTTTGACATCTCCCATCCGGAAGGTGAATATCTGAAAGGACTCGTGCTTGCAGTAGAATGACTTTAGCCGGATTATTGCCGATACGGCATCACCTCCCGGTTTCCTTATATAAACGATAACAACTAATCAATCCGATAATCATGAAAAAAATACTTCCGACAATCGCCTTGAGTTCAATGCTTGCCATCCAGGCGAATGCAGTCGAAAATCCCGATTTCAATTATCATGTCGACAACTTCGCCGACATTGAAGTCCTTCGATATGAAGTTCCCGGCTTCAAGTCCCTCTCCCTGCAGCAAAAGCTGATGCTTTATTATCTTTCGCAGGCTGCCCAGGCAGGCAGAGATATCACATGGGATCAGAACGGCAGATATAATCTGCGTCTGCGTCCGGTACTGGAATATATCTACGTTAACTATGACGGCAACCGTGACTCCAACGACTTCAAAGCTTTTGAGAAATATCTTAAACAAGTGTGGTTCGGCAACGGCATCTACCATCACTACTCCAATGATAAATTCACTCCTGAATTTTCCGAGTCATTTTTCAATTCGGAATTTGCCAAAATTCCCGAATCGAGTCTTAATCTCAAAGACGGAGAATCAGCCGCCGATCTTCAGACGCTTCTTGCGAAGGTGATATTCGATCCTACGTTCGTACCCAAGAAAGTAAGCCAGGACAGTTCTCAGGATGTAGTGGTCAATTCATCAGGCAATCTATATGGCGAGGGAGTGACTCAAAAGGATGTGGAGGACTACTTCAATGCACTGAAGGATCCAAATGACGCTACACCCATATCCTATGGTCTTAACTCTCGAGTGGTCAAGAATAATGGCAAAGTTGAGGAAGAGGTATATCACCTTAATGGTCTCTATGGCCCTGCTATCTCAAAGATCATCTATTGGCTCGATATGGCCAAGAGTGTGGCAGAGAATGATGCCCAGCGCGAATATATTACCAAGCTGATCGATTTCTATATTACAGGTGATCTGCGCCTTTTTGACGAATACTCTATCCTCTGGGCGGAAGATACAAAGTCAGATATTGACTTTGTCAATGGTTTTATAGAGTCTTACAATGATCCTCTGGGCATGACCGGCTCCTGGGAGTCATATGTCAATTTTAAAAACCGCGAGGCCTCCGCACGCACTGAAGCTATCTCGAGCAACGCGCAGTGGTTTGAAGATAACTCCCCCATCAATCCCGTTTATCGTAAGCCGGAAGTGAAAGGCGTCTCAGCAAAGGTCATCACAGCCTCATTCCTCGGTGGCGATGCTTTCCCGGCCACAGCCATCGGCATCAATCTTCCTAATGCCAACTGGATTCGGGCTGCCCACGGTTCGAAGTCGGTCACTCTGGAGAATATCACAGAAGCATACGCTATGGCATCAAAGGACAACGGCTTCAACGAAGAATTCGTAATCGATAAGGCTACTTCAGATATGCTTGACGAGTGGCTTTACATTACCGATATGCTTCATACAGACCTTCATGAATGTCTTGGCCATGCGTCAGGACGTCTGGCCCCGGGCGTCGACCAGGACGCGCTTAAAGAACATGGGTCTACCCTCGAGGAAGCTCGTGCCGATCTCTTTGCTCTCTATTACCTGCCGGATGCTAAACTTCAGGAAATCGGAGTACTCTCAAATCCTGAAGCATACAAGGCGGAGTACTATAAATATATGCTCAACGGCCTCATGACTCAGCTCAACCGTATCGAACCGGGCAAGGATGTAGAAGAAGCCCACATGCGCAATCGCCAGTTGATCGCCAAGTGGGTGCTCGAAAAAGGTAAGAAAGATAAAGTCATGGAACTCGTGAAACGCAACGGCAAGACTTATCTCAAAATCAATGACTATAAGAAGATGCGTAGTCTAATAGGTCAGCTTCTCGCCGAAATCCAGCGCATCAAGAGTGAAGGTGACTACAAGGCAGGTAATGAACTCGTGCAGAAGTATGCTGTCAAAGTAGATCCCAAGCTCCATAAAGAAGTGCTTGAACGCTACGCCGGTCTTAATATTCCTCCCTATCGAGGATTCCTTAATCCTGTCTATAATCCGGTGAAGAACGACAAGGGAGAGATTATCGACGTTACTCTTGACTTCACTGAGACTTATCCCGAGCAAATGCTCCGTCTGAGCCGAGACCACTCCAATCTCTGATATGATGATGAAGCGGGTAAAGCAACTCTTCATGACATATCGTAACGGTATCATCGCCGACTCCTTAAGAAAAGCCGGGATGCCGTACAAGGTGATTTTCGGTCTTCAGCTCCCGCAGTTGAAGGGTATCGCGTCCGAACTCAAAGAATCCTTAAATGTGGAGGAGCTCGTCGGTCTCGGCGAGCAACTCCACGCTGACAAAGACGTAAGAGAGTCCCGTTTGCTCGCCATGGCGATCTATCCCCCTGACAGGTTATCAATAGATAAGGCGCGGGAATGGATTGCCGACCTGCAGACCCGTGAGGAGGCCGATCTTCTTCCTTTCCTATTGCTTCGCCGGACGCCCTTTATCCCCGCTCTGATCGAGGATTCGGGGCATCCAGATGATAATCTCGGCTGCTACGCGAGAGAAGCTCTCGAAAGATTCAAATAAATATGCGAATAATACTAATCATTTTAGCAACCATATCTCTGGCTTTCAATTCGATAGCCAGAGATATCTCTTTTTCCTATAATTCGGATCAACAGCCTATTCACGGATATGGACATCCCCGCCCGGATAATTATGATATCTGCATCCGGATTGATGATCCCGAATTTATAGGGGCGACAATCAATTCTTTCAGTGTCCCTGTGCCCGAGGTCGAAGGATGCAGGATTAATCCTGAGGTCGCGGTCTGGGCAGTAGAAAATCTGGAATCCGATCCCATATCGGAATCCAATTCATTAGCTTTTATAAATGTGATTTCTGACGGAAAGACAGTTGAGGCCGTATTTCCGGATGGAGTGCGGATACCGGAGGAAGGACTTTATTTAGGTTATTCACTCAAGGTAGAGGAAAACTCCGGAGGAGCGCGTACATTTCCAATAGCCGTAGTAAATGGGACTACTCCGGGGAGCTTATATTTTCGCTCCTCGATCCTTACGCAATGGGACAAGACTTACCATCGCATGGAATATATGAGTCCTATGACAGTGGATTTATCCGTTGACATGCCTGATTTCGCTATTGTTACCTCTCTGCCGGAGAAGATGAGAGTCAAAAATTCTTCCGAGTCCGAGGTATTGCTGACCTATACAAATCAAAGCATCGAACCGATCCATACTTTGAAATATCATATCTCCACACCTGAATGGGACGATGAAAGAGAAATAGAGATATCTTCTACGGATGAATTTGCCTACGGTTCTATTTCTACCCTATGGATACCCTTTCGAACCCCGGACGTTAACGGCAATTCTACGCTGACATTGGAAATATTGGAGGTCAATGGTCATGCCATTGTATCCGACAACCGCTCTAAATCATCAATGAAGCTGAGAGTATTACCTGAGATTCCGGTCTATAGGCCGCTTGTAGAGGAATATACAGGATTATGGTGTGGCAATTGCCCCTCGGGATGGGTAGCGTTAGAGGAAGCACGCGAACGGCATGGAGAAGATTTTGTATTCATGACTTACCATGTCAATGATATCCTTACAGCCAACCTGCAGCAGCCGATGTCGCCGCGCTCCGTCCCGTCAATTACAGTAGACAGAGAGGAATATCTTGGATCAGGTGAACTGGCGGGAGCATTGACCGACCATCTCGGCAGGGAAACAGACGTAGATCTGAGAGTCCATATTCAATGGGAGGATGATAAAAAGGAGGCACTTAAGGCATCAGCCACAACAACCTTCATGGAGTACCGAAAAGATGCTGACTACTCCTTGGCATTGTATCTCGTAGCTGATAAACTGTCAGACAGTTCCTGGGGACAGACCAACTTTTTCTCAGGACAGCATGGTAAGGCCGGAAAGTATTGGGATATCTTCACAAAGGGTGGAAGCCAGATCTATGGATTGAATTATGATGGAGTAGCGACCGTATGTTATAATCCTCAGGGTATATATGGTCATATACCGAATCAGATCAATGAATTTGAGAGTTTCGCTACTACAGAAACTTTCAAACTTAAAGATGGAGTTAGCATGCGCGGAATAAACTTGATTCGCGATCTTGACAATCTCCGGGTAGTAGCCGTTCTGATCGACAATCTCACCGGCAGAATAGTCAATAGTGCGACCTCTATTCCGACCTCGCGCATCGAAAAATATGAAGAATTTGACGGAGTTGATCCCATTATATATCCCTCGTCGACGATCGAATATGAGGAATATTATTCTCTCTCAGGCCAACGCCTGCAATCACCACTGCCGGATATGCCTTACATTCGCTTAAGGTATTTCTCTGATTCCTCAGTCGAAGTTTCCAAAATCATACGTTAAATTCCAATAATAAAATGATAGCATGCAGTGCAAATCGCATGCTATCATTTTATTATTGAAATTAATATCCAAAATCCGACAATTTAAGATCTCCGGGATTCTTATTCAGTTGCTTGCTCTCTTCTGTTGAGATAAGTTGATAATTAATTGGTGTAATCTCAATTACTATATCTCCTTTCACTCCTTCATCCGTTTTGAAGAGTTTTTTAAAAAGTTTACCCTTAAAAATGATAGATTGAGCTGAAGTAAATCCTATTAGATCCAACGCTGCATTAATTCCTGAAGGATTATAGTTATATCTATGGGTATAATCCATTCGTGTAATATCAAACGACATGCCGAAAAGACTCATGATACCCGGAGATTTTATGGGTTCCGTGCGGCCATCCATTGCATCTACATATCTGCTGATTACGTCTTTCCTCCGCTTATAATGTAAGGTTATATTTTTGTTATATTCAATATCAACCGCGGCACGCTCCAAAGAATCCAAGACTTTAGGATAGGCAAACTTTTCCGCAGTCATTCTCTCCATATCTATGAACGTAGGAAATATAAAATCGGGTTGTTCGGATTCTACCCGATTCCCATCAGTTATAGTCAGCGTTTTGAGTTTTGAATCGAGGATCTTTGGATTAGATCTTTCCTTAAATCCCTTAGGCTTCTTGCCGAACGGCAGAATATACTGCAAGAGATATTTATTCTGCATTATTACCGAATCCTTCCCTCTGGCTATAACCACATTCTCAGTCCCCAGACAAATTAACTGAACTCCGGTCTTATCACCGCCCACCGCCACTTCCGGCAAGTTAAAGACGTAGCCTTCCAGCAATATTGAATCTACCGGAGCGGCTACATTTTTCTCCCGGAATCCAAGATATGAGACTCTGATCGGAAAGGTCTGATTATCGTCCAATTCAAACCATCCGTCATTCTCAGAAATTCCGAGCAAATGCCCTTCTTTATTCATGACAGAGGCAGCAGGCAAAGGACTTCTATCTAAAGCATCTCCGATATATACTTTCTTAGCTGAATTATTTAGGCTGAGAACCAATACCAATACGGTAGCTGCGATGGCTGCAATTAATTTTCGTTTCATAATCTTCTTATGTCAGGGTTGGTTAAGGTCGGCAGGGAGTTTTTTTGAAAGATGGGCAAAGAGAAGGACTATCGTAGCCAGTACTACGTAGGAGATCGCCGTCGAATGGAGTATATTGCCAATACCCACAAGCGGACTGACTATAGCACCGAAAACATAACCGCTCAGTCCTATCAATGCAGAAGCATCTCCTGCATGATTTCGCCCTTCATTCATAGATAACGTATTCCCGACTGTAAACAACATTCCCAGGCAGACAAGCATCGGGACGTTGAGACATTCATATACCCAGAAGTTATCGACAAGGAAGTAGCAGACGCATTGAATTATGGATATAAATATCAGACATCGGCCGGCTACTACAGCCGCACGTTTCATCAATTTGAACTTGAGAGCCCCCGTAGCGCCTGCTGCTACAAACAGAGCATTAATTCCCATAATGACACCGAAAGTCAGCTGGCTATATCCATAATGAGTCTGAATAACAAATGGGGCTGATGAAATGTAGGCGAAAAGTACTCCTAAGGCTGATCCTTTCAGCATTACATGCACTACAAATCTTTTATTTCTTAATAACGTTAAATAATTTTTGAAAGCGACTCCAAAGCGGCCGGTCACCCGTCGGGACTTGGGCAGGGATTCCTTTAGAGCCGGGGACAGAAGTAAAAGAATTGCGCTGAAACCAAAAAGAATCCAGAAAATACCATGCCAACCAATGGATTTGGCCACCAGTCCGCCAACTACCGGGGCACTCGCAGGCGCGAATCCATTGATCGCCCCTATTAAGGCCATTACCTTTGCAAGTTGCCTGCCGGCATACATATCTGCCGGAATCGTGCGCGCAAGAAAATAACCTCCCGAAGCTCCGATTCCCTGCACAAGTCGCCACCCCAGGAAAACCTGAATAGTCGGTGAGAAAACGCTGGCAGCCGCGCCGATGCAGAATATGATGAGAGTCACAACCAGCACGGGTTTTCGTCCGACTCTATCGCTGACCGGACCGAGAATCAATTCTCCGACGCCAAGTCCTATCATCCCCATCGTCAGACCCAACTGCACTACAGAGACCGAACAGCCGAAGAATTTCATCATCTCCGGCAAGGTCGGTAGATACATATCATTGACAAAAGAGCCGAAAGCACTCAGCATTGCCAGATATATAACCAGAAAAATAAAATATCCTCCCCGGGCAAGTCCGTTTCCTCCGGATTTATCACCTCCTGAGGATTTATTAGTAGATATAGTATTAGTGACCATACAATCGAATTTGATTACTTATTTAACGGCTTAGACAGATCGAATGTTTAATTGCCTCTCCTTACTCCGGCATGATAAATTCTTTTGGCAGCTACAAAAAAGTTAGGACGACCTTCCGGTCGTCCTAACCCGATTCCACTATAAACTATATCTAACTAAACTTTACTCACATTCTTCTATCCTCCCGGACTGAAGTATGCTTCCTTTTTGCTTTTGTATCTATCTAACGCCTCAATCGGCTTCGAAGTTGCGGCGTTAATACAACTTTAAACTCTTTAAAACTTCCTTAACATTTCATGCTCTGAAATTGAATCATACAAAACGATTGGTCGCCTCATCATAATGATAACCTGCATCGGCAAGAGGCTTGACAATGTTTGCTTGGTCAATATCCAGACCGCGACATAGAGCGGAAAGAGAAGGATATTCATCACGAAGTTTCATGTTGATGACGCTATACAGCATGTTGGGATCTTTCGGAAGATACATAATAATTGGGTTTTACAATGATTTTTATTAACTTTGCAGTATTAGAGCCGGTTTACTAAAGAATGTTAACGAGAAAATGTACAGATTTTGAGACAGTTTCGATTTTTGAAGAAGGAGCGATGCGGGCATCGCGACTGATGAAAAGATCGAAAATGGCCAAAAGATGGGCGTTTTATCGTTGATATTCGATCAAAATGAAATTTTAACACTTCTTAGTAAACAGGCTCTTATACTATAATAACAATCTCTCCATAATATTTACTTATGACTGTTCCGAATTTAATCAGTAAGTATATCTTCCGCCATATAAAAAATCCCCGGCCTATAATTCAGTTTATCGGCATTTCCATGATCTTATTCTCTTCTGCAGAAGCTATCGGCTGCACGTCGGCAATAATCGGCGCTGAAGCTTCAGCATCAGGGAGGCCGCTTCTCTGGAAACATCGCGATACGAGCACCACCGACAATAAGGTTGAGTATGTCGCGGCCGGCGAGGATGGCGGATATTCTTACGTAGCACTCTTCAATGCAAAAGATCGCCAGCTGAAAGAGGCTTGGACGGGAATGAATGAAGTGGGCTTCGCTGTAATGAATACCGCGTCTTATAATATTAAGGATGACAACGTGCCCGCAAAGAATATGGATAAAGAGGGCCTGGTAATGACCATAGCTCTCAAGACCTGCCGCACTGTAGATGACTTCGAAGAACTTTTGCGTTCGCTTCCGCGCCCGATGGGTGTAGAAGCGAATTTTGGAGTAATCGACGCATTGGGCAACGGAGCTTTCTTTGAGACCAATAACCATTCCTATGTCAAATTTGACTTGAAGGATGCTCCGGGGCATGTATTGATTCGCACTAATTACAGTCATTCCGGACGCCCTAACCAGGGTTACGGTTATGTGCGCGAAGCAAATGCAGAGGTTCTCCTTGATGAAGCGATAAAAGAGGGCAACATTTCGGCTGAAATGCTGACAGAGAAGCTTTCAAGAAGTTTTTATCACGACGTGCGTAAGAAGGATGCTCTCGACTCAGGCGAACGTTGGGCCGTGGATGAAGATTTTATCCCACGGTATAAATCTACCGCCACTATCGTCATTGAAGGCATCCGGCCTTTGGATAATATCGAATCGGCTACTCCTGATATTATTATTCCGCAATATATAATGTGGACCGGTCTCGGATATCCCCCGGTGACAGATATTTATCCTGTATGGTGCCATAAGAATGGGATTGAGGAAGGACTGAGAGGAATCGGCCCGGGAGGCACCTCCCCTATTGGCAATGAGTCGAAGAAACGCCGTGCAGAGGTCTTCCCGCCACGTAAAGGAGGCAACAAGAAATATATAGATCTTACTGCTCTCTCTAACGAAAATGGCACCGGCTACCTTCAGATTCTGCCACCCCGCAATCATGCCACCTACGAAAAAATTTCCCGCAAGCGCGATGCAGGAGAATTCGAACTCTTCTCATCCTCGCCTGCCGGCAGGGCTGTGAATACGATAGAATAAGCTATTTCCATATTCATGCAGACAAGAATATTCAAGATGAGCCAACCGGCATTATTGGCATATCTTTTCCGCCGTCACGGTAAGGGATGGACTATAGGACTTCTTGCCGGTCTGGTCGTTCTTTTATTAATAAGTCTGCTGTCAGGTGACCTGAGATTTGCGATACTGGCATTGATTTACGTCTTTATCCTCGTTCCCATGATTATGGCATTCCTATATTTCAATTATGCCCTCCATCCGGATATCTGCTTCAACGGCCTTCCCCATTTCCTGCGGCTTGCAGACGGGAATCTGGAGATATGTATGCTACCCGTAGAAGATAATACTGAAGATGATGCACACAAAGATAAAGCCGGCGACGTCATGCAATCCTCCGATGAAGTATTTCCCAAGCCGGAAGATGATGCGGATAAGAAATGGAATTTGAAATGGAATAAGACGTTTGATACTGAAGACAGAGAGATAGATTATTTCCCACCAGAATCAGAACTGATAATAAAGAAGATTCCTAAATCCAAGATAGGCAGATATGAAGTCGGAACGAATGAAATATTCCTTCAGATACCGGATGATATCAGCAATGAGACGTCAAATCTCGGATTCATTTATCTCCCCTCATCAGCCTTTATATTCTCAGCCGACTTCAAGTCTTTCATTGACTGCATCTATAAATCAAACTCTAACTAAGAGCCAGTTTACTAAAGAATGTTAACGAGAAAATGTACAGATTTTGAGGCAGTTTCGATTTTTGAAGAAGGAGCGATGCGGGCATCGTGACTGATGAAAAGATCGAAAATGGCTAAAATATGGGCGTTTTATCGTTGATATTCGATCAAAATGAAATTTTAACAGTTCTTAGTAAACGGGCTCTAAAACCTCAAAAAGCCAATAATGTCTTACATATTTGAAATAGAGATGGAAGTCAGGGATTATGAACTTGACACCGAACAGATTGTAAATAACGCAAATTATCTCCATTACTTCGAACATACCCGTCATAAATTCTGCCGTGAGGCCGGAATGCCGTTTATCGACATGCACAATCAAGGTATCGATGCCGTAGTGCGCAAGATTGAAATCGAGTATATTTCTTCTTTGAGAAGCGGCGAGCATTTTATCAGCGCATTGAACCTTGAGCGCCGGGGCCCGAGATTTATCTTTGATCAGGCAATCCTTAAGGATGATGGATCGGTAGTAACCAAAGCTCGGATCACAATTGTCATCCTAAAAAACGGACACATCTCAAAGGGGGATGAAGTAGCTGAAATCTTCTCCCGCTGGCTAAATAATAAGGACTAAAAAGTTATCATGCCGGACTATAGCGGTTGCCGGGATGCTTCATTACTACCCCGTCGAATTCCAGTTCCGTCATAAGTCCGAGCAGGCTTGCTATCGAGATCCGCGTCGCTACGTGCAACTCATCGATAGCCATAGGTTCTGATGATCTGCGAAGAGCATCATAGACTGCCATGGCATCACCTTCAAGTTCCGGAAACAGACATCGCATACTTGGAGTAATCTTCACATCCGCAGGACGCCAACCTGTCACCTCGATAAGATCAGCCGCCGAGGTAATTATGTTAGCCTTCTGTTTCCGGATGAGATGATTGCAGCCGGCCGACATCGGATCCGTGACGCGTCCCGGTAGAGCAAAAACATCGCGATTTTCCATGAAAGCATGGTGGGCGGTCGACATTGCACCTCCCTTTATCTCACTTTCGATGACGACCGTAGCGTCTGTGGACCAGGCTACTATTCTATTGCGTTCAAGAAAATGACCCCTGTATGGACGCGTACCGAACGGATATTCCGTAAGAATCGCTCCGCCTGACTTTATTATTCTCTTTGCCAGATCTCGATGAGCCGCAGGATAGATAGTGTCCAATCCGTGGGCCACCACCGCTATGGTCTTTCGTCCTTCCTCAAGCGCTGCTGTATGAGCCGTCGCATCAGTGCCGTAGGCAAGCCCGCTCCATACACACAGATCCGGGAAATATTCTCCAAGATCTTTCACGAGTCTATGGGTAAAATTGGCTCCATAGGGGGTGAGTTTTCGTGTTCCGACAATACCGATGGAGTGTTCCCCGTTTAAATCGCAATCTCCCAACTGATACACTACTATGGGAGCCGAATGGCAATTAGCCATTCTTATGGGATAGTCATCATCTTCTATAAATAGGACCTTTATCTTATGCCGATCTATATTCTGCATCTCGCGTCGCGCAGCCATTAGAGCCTCCTCACGCGACGAAGGATCAAGAAATCCTACACTGTAACTTGGACTAATACCAAGTGCATTCGCAAGCTCCTGATGATCCAGACGGAAGAAATCCTTAAAATCCAATCCTGACTGCAAGATACAACGCACGACATTCGCGGTGACACCTCGCGTCAGCGAAAGGGCCACCTTGAATGTCGTCGTTGAATCGGATGTAAATACCAAAATTAATCCGGAGTCTTGAGATTAAGATTTGAGATAATGAGGAGTGGAATAACTGCAATGAGAGCCTTATATCCTTATAATCGGAGTCTTTATATTCTGTCAAGCACAGTCTCTATAAGCCGCTTGACAGAGGGTTTATAATCCGTATTTGCTTTTGTCACTCTTCGTTCTGCAATGATGCAGCATACGGTCATGGCCTTATGGCCAAGCATCTTCGCCATGCCTTGAAGGCAACCGGATTCCATCTCGAAATTAGTCACTCGAAGTCCCTGGAAATTAAATGACTCTATCTTTTCATTCAGTTCGGGATCAGCGAGTTGAAGTCTTACCATTCGCCCTTGAGGAGCATAGAATCCGACGGCGGAAATCGTGCATCCGGCTATCATATCGTCGCGTCCTATACGGCTGATGAGTTCGGGATCGGCATCTACCGTATAAGGAGCTGCCCACGTGCGGTCCCAGCCCGTATGCAGCATCAAGGCCTCTTCGAAGGCCAAGTCGCAGATCTTCGTGCGGTCGGCATAGTAGTTGATGATACCGTCAGTGCCGGTCCCTTTCTTCGCCATTACGAAGTCACCGATATGGATATCTTCCTGGAGAGATCCGGATGTCCCGACACGCACTAACTCCAAAGTTCTGTGCTCGGGTTTAACCTTGCGTGTCTCAAAATCTATATTTGCAAGAGCGTCAAGTTCAGTAACGACAATCTCGATGTTGTCAGAGCCTATACCATGAGAAATACACATCAGCTCCTTACCTTTGTATTTGCCCGCTATTGCGTGAAATTCGCGCGACTGCACATCATAATCGATCTCATCAAAATATGATGCGACCATATCGACCCGGCCGGGATCCCCGACCATTATTATCTTGTCGCGCAGCTGATCCGGACGAAGATGGATATGGAATGCGCTTCCGTCGGCATTGATAATTAACTCGGAAGCAGGTATGATTCGTTCTTCTTGATTCATGGTTAATTAGATTTTAAAAATTAATTATGCAGGTAAACCCGGACGGCTATAATCACTCTTACTTGAAAATCAATATTACAACCGGATTTAACTTTCGGAAATTCTACCGTTGACCATACATTTCTTCATAGTACTTCTCATAATCTCCGGAAGTAATATTGTCTACCCATTCCTGATTATCGAGGTACCATCTTACGGTTTTTTCAATACCCTCCTCAAATTGCAGTGAAGGTTCCCAGCCAAGTTCAGACTGCAGTTTGCGGCTGTCGATTGCATAACGCAGGTCATGGCCGGCGCGGTCAGTGACGTATGTGATAAGTTCATCGCTGTACCCTTCCGGATTACCAAGCAACCGGTCGACTGTCTTGATCAATACCTTGATTATATCGATATTTTTCCATTCATTAAACCCTCCGATATTATACGTGTCGGCTACCTTCCCCTTATGGAAAATAAGGTCGATAGCGCGGGCATGATCTTCGACGAAAAGCCAGTCGCGCACATTCTCACCTTTACCATAGACAGGGAGTGGCTTGCGGTTGCGGATATTGTTTATGAACAAAGGTATCAGTTTTTCCGGAAACTGGTATGGACCATAGTTATTGGAGCAGTTCGTGACGAGAGTCGGCATGCCGTATGTGTCGTGATAAGCCCTTACGAAATGATCGCTGGAAGCCTTCGAAGCGGAATATGGAGAGTGAGGATTATATTTTGTGGTCTCCAGGAAGAAATCATCTCCATAAGCATGGTGATGCTCCGAAGAAGCGGCAGTGGTGAAAGGAGACTCTATGCCTTCGGGAGCAGTCAGGGCGAGAGCGCCGTAGACTTCATCGGTAGAGATATGATAAAAAAGTTTGCCCTCGAATTTATCAGGCAAAGACTCCCAATATTCTCTGGAAGCCTGAAGCAACGCAAGCGTACCCATCACATTCGTGCGTGCGAATGTAAAAGGATCCTTTATGGAGCGGTCAACATGACTTTCGGCCGCAAGATGGATGACCCCGTCGATCTCATTTTCGCGTATGATCTCACGCATCCGGTCAAGATCCGCGATGTCAGCCTTGACGAATCTATAGTTGGGAGCAGACTCTATATCCTTGAGATTAGCAAGATTGCCGGCGTAAGTAAGTGCGTCAAGATTCACGATCAGATAATCGGGATATTTATTGACGAAAAGGCGTACTACATGGCTACCGATAAAGCCAGCACCGCCCGTAATCAGGATTCTTCTTTTATATTGATGCATGGGGTAAAACTTCGTAGTTCTGTTGGATTTTATACTTAATTATTGTTTTGGGATAAGTTGGCGATGCAGACTTTGAGAGAGTCTGTCCAATAAGGGATCCGAAGACCGAATGTTTTTTTAAATTTGGTCTTGTCGAGTACTGAATAGCTCGGACGCACCACCTTTGACGGGAACTCGTCGGAATGACAGGGACGGATGTCGCAACTTTTCACGGTGCCTATTTCTTCCGCAATGTGCATGGTGAAATCATACCATGAGCATACACCCTCATTGGAGAAATGATATATTCCTTCATTGTCTGAGTATTTCCGATTGCTGATTATATCCACAATAGCCCCTGCCAGATCGCCGGCATAGGTCGGAGTCCCGGTCTGGTCGAAGATTACATTCAGCTGCGGCTTCTCGGAAGTGAGACGCATCATTGTCTTAAGGAAATTATTGCCGTATTCGCTATATAACCAGGCTGTGCGGAGAATGATATTCTTCACTCCGGTCTGCTTTATAGCTTCCTCTCCATGAAGTTTGGTGAGTCCATAGATTCCGGTAGGATTCGTAGGTTCTGACTCACCACGGGGTGTATTGCCTTGATTGCCTCCGAAGACATAGTCCGTAGAGATATGTATGAGCAGTCCGTCTTTAGCAGCCATTGCTTCAGCAAGATTGCGCACTGCCTTGGCATTAAGGATTTCAGCAAATTCCGCGTCATCCTCAGCGCGCTCGACATTGGTATAAGCCGCGCAGTTGACGATAATATCGATATCCTTCTCCTTAACAATCTTAGCGACAGCCTCCTTATCCGTTATATCAAGCTCGGCTACATCAGTAAATATGTAATTATCAGGGGCGCCGGTAGATGCCACACGAATTGAAGTTCCCAACTGGCCATTGGAGCCGGTGACTAATATATTCATTTTTCGTATTCAAAGGGTGAATCAAAATCTTTGAGCATCGCATGATGCTTGTCTTTCTCGGAAAGAAGGGCTTCTTCAGTAGCTATGCGCCAGTCAATACCCAAGGATGCGTCTAATATTGAAACGCCTCCATCAGCCTCCGGAGCATAATAGTTATCACATTTATACTGAAAAACCGCTTCCTCACTTAAGACGACAAAACCATGAGCGAATCCGCGGGGAATGAAAAACTGAAGCTTATTTTCGGCCGACAACTCTACTGCTACATGCTTGCCATAGGTCGGAGATCCCTTGCGTATATCAACCGCTACATCCAAGACCTTCCCTTCCACGCACCTCACAAGTTTTGCCTGCGCGAAAGGAGGACACTGGAAATGCAATCCCCTCATGACGCCCCGGCTCGACTTACTCTGATTATCCTGCACAAAATCCGTAGGAGCTACCTTCTCATCAAACTCCTTCTTATTGTAGCTTTCATAGAAGTAGCCTCTGGCATCCTCGAATACTCGGGGTTTAATGATGACCACTCCTTCTATCTCGGTTTTTATTATTTCCATTACCTTAGTACCTGGTAAAAATTTCACATAGTCACATTGAAGCTCGGACTCCATTATGAATCATAAATCAAGATTATGAATCATAAAAATTATTCCGGGCTGTTGCCATCATTGCGGGCGAGTTCGTCGATTACTTTCATCAGATATTGCCCGTATTGATTTTTCAACATCGGGCGAGCGATTTCTTCCATCCGCTCTTTGGAAATCCAACCCTTACGATAGGCAATCCCTTCCAGACACGCGATCTTCAACCCCTGACGCTTTTCAAGCACTTCGACATAGATAGAAGCTTCAGCGAGTGAGTCATGGGTGCCTGTATCCAGCCATGCGAATCCACGCGGAAGAGTACTTACTTTAAGATTACCCGCTCTAAGATACGCCTGATTGACTGAAGTAATCTCCAATTCTCCCCTTGCGGAGGGTTTTATATTTGCAGCAATATCAACCACACTGTTAGGATAAAAGTATAACCCGACTACTGCATAATTAGATTTAGGATGCTCGGGTTTCTCTTCTATCGAGAGACACTTGCCCGCAGCGTCAAATTCCGCTACGCCGTATCTCTCGGGATCATCTACCCAGTATCCGAAGACAGTGGCCTGATTATGCTCCTCAGCATCTTTCACGGCCGTCTCAAGCATCTTTCCAAATCCGGCGCCATGGAATATATTATCCCCGAGCACAAGACATGCCGCATCATCGCCGATGAAATCACGACCGATAATGAAAGCCTGGGCAAGCCCGTCGGGTGAGGGTTGCTCCGCATATTCGAATCTTACTCCGAAATCCGAGCCATCTCCGAGAAGACGCTTGAACCCCGGAAGATCTGTAGGGGTCGATATAATCAG
This sequence comes from Muribaculaceae bacterium, assembly GCA_029057985.1. Lineage (GTDB taxonomy): Bacteria > Bacteroidota > Bacteroidia > Bacteroidales > Muribaculaceae > Lepagella. The sequence goes on from JAIDYR010000049.1 coordinate 16,380, forward strand.
GATATCGCGTATCCCCGCAAGCATGAGGGTCGAAATTGGATAATATACCATGGGCTTGTCATAGATAGGCAGCAATTGCTTTGACACTCCCTTGGTAATCGGATATAGACGAGTGCCGGATCCGCCGGCAAGTACAATTCCTTTCATCGGGTTTCGTAGATTTAAATTAGTCAATCGTAAGAGGAGTCAGCATTAACCTTGCCTCTTCTGACTTTACAAAATTAACAAAATTTTATGAGTCTGCAAAGTTTTGGCATATATATCATAATCTCGTCTCTCAATCTCAATTTTTATTTGTAAATTTGCATACTATTATATGCCCTGATTAATTATATTGAACCACAACTCATGAAAAAAATACCGAGTTTTACAATTGACCATACCCGACTTGAACCCGGAATTTTTGTGTCACGTCGCGATGTGACACCCTCCGGTGATATCCTTACCACGTTTGATATCCGCCTCACACGCCCGAATCGAGATGCCGCTCTCACTCCCGAGGCGCTCCATGCTATGGAGCATCTGGCAGCCACTTTTCTTCGCAACCATCCTCAATGGGCCGATAAAGTCATCTACTGGGGGCCGATGGGATGCCTGACAGGCAACTATCTGATTCTCTCAGGAAATTATGAAAGTATTGACATATTGCCTCTGATTCAGGAGACATTCCGGTTCATATCCGACTTTGAGGGCGACATTCCCGGTGCTACACCGCGAGATTGCGGCAACTACTCCCTGATGAATCTCTCCGATGCCAAAAAAGCTGCCAATAAATTCCTGACCGAAACCCTCCTCTCCCCTGCAGCAGATAATCTTAACTATCCAAGTTAATAGGACGGAATGAAAATTAGTTCGAAAAATTACCGGAGCAGCGACTGAAAAATTAGAATATTTTTTGTCAATTCAAAAAGAATCGCTAACTTTGCAGTCGCTATCGAAAACCCGAGGAAAGATGCCGGAGTGGTCGATCGGGACGGTCTCGAAAACCGTTGTACCCTTACGGGTACCCAGGGTTCGAATCCCTGTCTTTCCGCAACCTTGTCAGACCTAAGTCAGACAAATCAAGTCAAACCTCAGACTTTCAATAAGTTCTGAGGTTTTTTAGTGTCTTATCCTTTCGATTCAGGACCGAAATCAGAGATCATGGTTAAAATCTGGATAATTTATGAGTAAATTTTTTACCTTTATATTATGTATGGGCGTATTGCATGTGAGTGCAGAGAATATCACTCTTGATACAATTCCCACACAGGAACTTCCTGAAATCACTATAGAGGCCTCCAATCAGGATGTTTCTCCATCTGTATCTACTTATTATCCCGGTATCAAACAAAAAAATGCAGCAAATTCAGCTATCACTTTGTTGGGGCTCATGGCCATCCCTCAATTAGATGTTGACATGGGGGCTTCATCAGTAAAAACTTTATCAGGACAATCAGTAGCCATTTTTATAGATTTTAATGAATCAACTCCACAGGACTTAGATGGTATCAAAACTCAAGATGTAAAACGTGTTGAAGTATATGATTTCCCTGCAGACCCGCGGTTGAAAGGAGCGCACCATGTTGTCAATCTAATTATGCAAAAATACGAATATGGTGGTTATACAAAGATTGCTGGCGAAAAACAAGTTGGCGTTAATAAAACAGATGCTTCCGTTTACTCAAAATTGTCATATAAATCGATGATTTACGATTTATATGCAGATGAATCATATCTGACAGACAGACATCAAGGATCTGCTCAAACAGAGATTTTACGCTTCCCCGATCTTTTTAATGCAGGACCGCAAACAGTAGAACGTTCAACATATTCAGAAGGTGCGAGATTTAGAACCAATACTAATAATGTTGCTGTTCGGGCACTTTATTCCACATCTAAAATTAGATTATCAAACCGGATTAGTCTTAATATTAATCATACGCCTGTTAACGATACTTATAACGCCATAAATTATGAACCGGACATAATTAATGCAAAATCATCGATACAACAATTATCATCAGACAACTTAAGCTTGGGTTATTATGGCGATTTTTTGTTTACCTTTTCCTCAGGATTGACACTACAAACCGATCTGACCTATACTTATGGAAACAATAAATCAAACAGCGCATATGCTTCGGGAACGGATTTTTTAATAAATAATGATGCAAAAGAAATATCAAATGATGTGCATGTAAATCCTAAACTTTCTTTCCGTATTAACGATCATAACAATATTATGTTATTTGGGTCCGGCGTATGGAGGCGCAACAATATTCAATACTTCGGAGATTCTCCTTCTTTTCAAAAATACAATGTGCAGGCTTATTTTACAGGTCTTCACTATGATTTAATTTTTGCTAAGATTCAGGCAGGTGGAGAAATCGGTTGGGCATGGGAAAAGAATAAAATCAGTGGATTTGATAGCAGCGACAATTTCCCACAAATAAATGTTTATGCTAATTATATGCCTGCCCCAAAACATTTATTGGCCCTTTCCTGGAATTATGGCAAGGATGTTCCTGATGCATCTCAAAAAAGTCCGAATATGCTTCAACAAAATGAATTGATGTGGTTTACCGGTTCTCCTGCCCTTAAAGACTATAAGTATATGAATACGAATCTGACTTATACGTGGTTGCCCAATAATCGATGGCAGGTAGCAGCAAACATCGGCTTATTTAATTTTGATGATAGATGTGTAGCTGTATACTTGCCTATTGCGCCCGATGGTACCATGTTGAGAAAATATGTCAATGGCGGTAATTATCACACATGGATGTTTAGCATTAATGCGACTGGCAAGTTCTTTGGGAATAGTCTGGTTATAAGTTTTATGCCTCAATATTGGTTGTATAGAACATCGGGGGAATACAGGCATTCTATAAATAACCTCAATGGCAGAATACAGGCAACCTATTATCTCAAGAACTTTTACCTCATGGGTTCTTATTCGTTGAAAAGAAAGTTTCCGGCAACTCAGGCCGAATATATAGAGGAAGTTCCGGAGCAATATCAAGTGCGATTTGGATGGGGAAATGGCAATTTGAATCTCAGTGTGACAGCCTATAATTTTTTTCGTAACAGCTGGGTCGGTTCGGTTCAGAAACTACAATCCGAATATTATGATTTTAGCACGATAAGATACTCTACAGCGTCTCACATGCGGATTTCTTTTGCTGCAACCTACACATTTGGATATGGCAAGAAGGTTGACCGATACGACGAAGTTAAGAAAGGTGAGGCCGTGGGAAGTGCAATTCTAAAATAACAAACATTCGATGAAAGCATCAAAATTGTCTTTTATAATAATTTTATCAATTCTATATCTCTCGGTAGACCAGATTTCCGCACGCGATTTTACTCATGTCTTCTTGAGCAAAGGCGTTTATGAAACCTGCGAGGATTTATGGTTCAAGTGTCTTGTACTTGAAGACTCTACCTTTAGGTTGTCTGACAAAGCACACACTGCTTTTGTTGAGATCGTCAATCCGAATGACAGTGTAGTGTGGAAAGAGAAATATCCCGTAGTAAACGGTGAATGTGACGGGCAAATATACATAGGCGACGATTGGGAGACAGGAGAATACAGAATGTACGTCAGTACACGGAATACACTCGGATCCACAGATTCGGTAATGTTCCCCAAACGTCTTCTTATAGTCAAGGAATTGCCGGAGGTTCAAGATTTCGTCTCAACATGGTCTAAAGAATCTGATAAGTTGGATTCCGATACTGTCTTTAGACAGTTCAAGCCGCTTAAAGTGACTGTAGAATTGGATAGTACAGAATATCACACACGCAGCACAGTCAAGGCCAGAGTAACAGTTACGGACTTCTATGGTAATCCCGTTCAAACTAAAATCGCGCTCACTGTCTATGACCGCCTTTATAATTATCCATTAGGCAATTTAGGTCTTTTATCCCATTGTTACGGACAGGCAAATAATATCGCTCAAAGTAATATCGATTCAAAAAACGTATTTCTATCTGATGGACCTGTATCAGGCAGACTGGTTGCAAAAAAGAAAACAAAAGAGTTTTCTTCGGCAGGACAGTTTATCAACGTATTTGATTTTTCCAATACAACCGGTTCGCTAAACATTGTTGAGACAAGTGAAGATGGCGACTTTGAGGTTCCTTCCGACATAGCCTCGGCACTCGGATGGGAGTTATTACTGAAACCGATATCAGGACAGAAAATGAAACCGAAGCTTGACTTTGAAGATTCATTTGCCTCAATAGATAAGGTTCGGGAACATTCAGAAGATGTTTATTTCCCAAACATACATTTGCAGGATTCTGTATCATACAACTTGGACTCTCTGGATTTCTCAGGGAGAAGAATTGTCAAACTGGAGGAAATTGTTGTCAAGGGTCATGCGGGAAGATACCCCAAAAGGAATAAACTTATTGGGTATCTTGACAGCATTTCAACTTTACACGGAAACGCGTGGGTCTGTGGTTGTCCAGCAGGACATGGCACAACTTTCCTGAATGATTATATCCCGGGGTATACACATCATCCCGGAAACGAAAGTTATCAACCCGTAAAAAGATCACTTCCCGTCAAAGGGAAAAGTTATACTGTCGTTAAATATACTGGTGGAATATACCATGTAGATAAACTGGTGGATATAAAAATTATTGAATATACTGGGCCCCGATATTCTGATGAAGAACTTCTTCGTATGAATGGTTTATGGAAAAGTAAAGGATTCTACCCTAAACATAAGTTTGAGATTCCAACTGAGGGAGATTGGGCTTTTGAAATGGAGGACAAACGCAATACTCTATTATGGGAGACAGAATTAATAACTGATCCGCTGGGAAAAGCATCTATTGAAATAAAAACATCTGATATAACGTCCTCATTTATTATTAAGGGAATTTGCCGGGCTTTGGAAGGTCATAACTTGGGGGAATTTGACATAATGTTTAATGTTATTTCATCTAATTAGCATTATGTTATATTCTGTTATTGAGAAACCCCTTTATTTCCATATCATATCCTCATTGATGATCTGGTCATAATACTAAAGCGGGAGATAGGACGTTAAGAACGCGGAGTAGCTGATGGGCGGCAGGTTTAGCGTAGCTTGCGGAGCATCCTGCAAAGACAGTAGCCACTCGGTGTTTAGTCCTATATTAAATAGTGGCTATGCGGTCTGCGGTAGTGCCGGACACGTTCCAAACGCCGCAGACGGCATAGACCCCAGAATCATCGTGTTCGCATACGACAACAATACCTTAGCCGTTACGCCTCTGAGTTTTTCTGACTTAAGAAATTGTTATAACTATTAGAGTGAGTTGAAATTTTTGATCGCAAATATACTTATGGTTTATAGTGGGGAGAGAGAGATACAAAAGCTTTATTTTAAACTGTTAAATGCGAAAATACCCCTTAATCGATAAAAAATAAACTAATCATGAGGTTTGAATTATTAACTTTTGCGGTTATAAGATAATGGAATTTGATGCTATTCGTGAGAAATCTACATCTATGACGTAACATTTTAGTGTGGCAAATCGTTGTAATATAAAATTATTTTATTAACTTTGCCACACAAAAAAAGGGAAGAAACATGGATAAGATAATTGCCCGTAATCTAAAGAAACTCAGGGAAGTTGCTCATTATACCCAAGATGAAGTGGCTTCGGCTATCGGTATCACTCGCTCTGCATATAGTAACTATGAGTCCGGTGATAGAGAGGTTCCATACGATGTAATAGAGAAGGCAAGCGATTTCTTTGGCTGTGAGATGGCGATCCTTTTTGAAGAGAATGAAAATATTGATGCCATGATTTTAGCAGCCGCATTCCGTATTGATGGATTGTCATCGGAGGATGATAAAGAAATACGTAACTTCAAGGACGTGGTAAAATCATACATTAAAATGACTGCAATTGAGGCGAGATGAAGACGGCATTACTCAACTATGTGGAAAGTCAAGCCTCTCGTTTCCGGCAATTAGCCGGGCTGAGTGACTCTGAGGCTGTCAATCTCAGAAGCCTGTTGCTGAAACTTAATGTGCTGACACTTTTCCGTCCTATGTCAGATTCATTTTCAGGTATGAGTCTGAAAGGTAATGGTCGGTTGTTCATGCTCATAAACTCCAACCAGCTGAGATGCAGGCAGCATTTTACAATTTCCCATGAATTGTATCATCTGTTTATTGAAGATAATCCTGTGCCTCATAGATGTCAGGAGGGAGGGAAAAAGAATGAGTCCGAACAATGTGCCGATGCGTTTGCATTGATGTTTCTGATGCCGGCTGACGGTGTGCGCCAGATGATTCCGGAAGATGAATTAAAGCAAGGTAAGGTCTCTCTTGCCACCGCCTTGAAACTGGGACAATATTTCGGCACATCCCATGCCGCTGTTCTCAATCGTCTTTCCGATCTGAATCTTATCGGTCGGAATGAACGGGAACAGTTATCCGGAATTTCCGTAAAAAGAGCCTGCCGTGAACATGGTTATGACACCTCATTATATGAATCCGGTAATGAAGGTCGCGTAATTGGTGATTTCGGAGAAAAAGCAAGGAAACTGTTTGAAGCCGATAAAATATCAGAGGGCCATTACCTTGAACTTCTTCATAAAATTGGAATAGATGGCAGCGAAGACTAAGATTGTGCTTGATGCGGATGTCATTATCCATTTTATTAAGGGTGGTCAGTTCTCCCTGCTTTTGGATATATTCCCTGAGTATGAGGCTTTTGATTTCTTCTTACAAACCGCTGGTTTAAATTGATTGTATATCGTTCAAAAATGATGTACAAACAAATGTACAAACATTTTCTTGAAGTTTTAATAGGTCCTCTTTCACGCCAATTCTGAGATGACTTCAAGGGAAGAACAGAAATCTATCCCATTCTCTACCAAATCTTCCTTTTACCAGAGAATTTCTTCCGCATCTGCTTCCAATATTCGGAATAATTTCTTATCTTCGCAAGTTATTTACAGTTGTCTCAAATATCAGACTATCAAACTTTTATTAGTGACAAAGTTAATAAAATAGTCGATATTACCAAAGAAATAGCGACTAAATTTTTACTCGTATCAAATAAAGTTTTTGTGATGTCGGAATGGAGTAACATATGGATGGGATTACCATCTTTGACCTTCCCTTTGGTATAAGGAGAAACAGTATGAAACAAATAATTGAAATCATTAAGTTCAAATTATAGCCATAATGGATAAAGAGAATAGAGGAAATACAGGATGGATTGCTCTTTCAAGAGCTATTCAACATCATTGGATATGGGAAGAGCCACGCAGATTGAAGATGTGGATACAGCTGCTGTTCCTTGCCAAATATGAAGATGACGAGATTATGGTGGGGAATAAAAGAGTAATCGTAAAGCGAGGGCAATTCACTTCCACCACCCGGAATCTGAGTGGTCTTTTCGGCTGTGCTAAACAGACTGCCCAGAATTTCATTGTGACTCTTGAAGCGCATAATATGATTCAGCGAGAGAAATTCAACAGATACACGCTGTTCACCATCGTCAATTATGACTTTTATCAACTCGGGGAAAATTTGGGGAGTAGAGAGCATTATGAAACTTCCAAAACAATAGGACGGAAATCAGCCCATATAGAAGAAAATAAAAATAAAGAAAATTCTTCTTTATCATCATCACGCGAAAATTTTGAAAAATTATGTTTGGAGCTGAAAGAGGATTCTCTATTTTGGCAGACAACGGCAACAGCCCTAAAAACCACAACAAGTCTGCTTAGGGAACCAGCCAACGATTTCTTTCGTGAACGCATGGCCAAACAGGATTTCCCTGAAACTTCAACAGAAATACGTTCCCATCTCTTTAACTGGCTCAGGAAGAATGAGGAGATGAGGAAAGAGAAGGAGGAAAAGAAGGTGTCGGCTGCAAAAGCAGAATATAAAAAAGGTTCCCTAAGAGATTCGTATAGAGGTTGGGATCCTGCTCCCTCATATCCCACGTCTTATAAAGGTAACAGAAGGTTCTTCCCTTGATTCCCTCTGTTTCTTATCGTTTTAATGTATATGTTTGAAAACTTGACAAGAAATCAAAGGTAAGGTTAAGGGAGAAACAAGTAGATAACAAAATGAAAATATCAGTGATGTTGACCATATAGAATCAACACTGCGGTCATAAGGAGTAAAAGGTAAGGGAGGAAGCACTGCGACCCTTGCCGGCGCTCCCGACCGCTGTAACTTTGCACAGAGAAACGATAGCCTGACGAATCGAGTCAATTGAAAAGAGTAAGTATATCGGTCTATTTCACAAAACTCTTGATTTTATTGAGAGGAAATTTGGGGTATTGGGATATATTCACTAACTTTGCATAAAATCAAGTTATGTGATTATGTGCAAAATACCTGATTATATAGAAGTGGGAGTTCATCGCATGAATGATTTTTTACCCATAGCAGTTGAGATTAAGACTCTTGCGCCAGAGACCAAGAAGAAAATTCCTTTTGGTCTGGGGGGTGCATACGATTTCTACGAAACTGAAATAATGGGTAAACCATTCCTTCTTGCTGGGGTAGATGGGGATGAATGGAATTTAGCAACCACAGTGATAACGAAGCAGCGAGATATTCTGGAACAGGAAACTGGAATAGAGACCATCTTTATTTTCAATAAATTGGAATCTTATAATTTCCAGCGGTATGCTAAAAAGGGACTTAATATGGTTGTAGGTGTAAAACAACTATTTCTTCCCTCCATATTTCTAGTAGCTAGTAAAAGCAAGGTATCCATCCAACCTAAAGAGGATAAGCCACCTGTATTCTTTCAACTGCTGACACTATATCATCTGGGGAAAGAGAACTTAGATGGGTTGACCACTCGTGAGATTGCCAAAAAAATGAATACATCTTACGCTACCGTCAACCGAGGAATCAGATGGATGACTGAAAATGGTTTTTTAAGGTTAAGCGAGGGTAAGGAAAAGAAAATCGAATTTGTCTTGAAGGGGAAAAAATTATGGGAAAAAGCGATGCCATATCTGACTACCCCCATAGATTTTATAGTCTATACACCGGAGATAGGAATCGCTGAAAACTCTTATTTATCTGAGCTGAATGCGCTGGCCGAATATACACTTATAAATGGTGGGCCCTATAGGGTGGCTATCTCGAAGGAGGAATATAAAGTTTTAAAGCAACAAGATATATACTGGGACCCTTTTGGGGAGTGTGGTATAGAGGTTTGGAAATATGATCCTGCACTTTTAGCTAAAAATGGAGTTATAGATAAACTTTCGCTCTATCTTATGCTAAAGGACTACGATGACGAGCGAGTGCAAATAGAATTGGATAATATGATGAATGAGATAGAATGGTAAGAGGAATCGAAAAATTCAGAGAGGCTTTTTCCGAATATTCGGGTAACTATGTAATAATCGGAGGTTCGGCCTGTGAAGTACATGAAGAGAGCGCAGGTCAGACACCCCGTGCCACAAGAGACATCGACATCATTCTGATTGTCGAAGCCCTGTCGCACGATTTCGTTGCTCGTTTCTGGCAATTTGTAGCCGAGGCCGGTTACAAGGATAAGCAAGTTGGCGAGAAAGGAACGGAGACACGCCACCAGTATTACCGTTTTAAGAATCCCTCCAACTCCGGTTATCCGGCTCAGGTAGAACTCTTCTCTCGTGCTCTCGGAATATTTGATCTGCCGGAGGGATTGCATGTGACTCCCATTCCTACTGACTCGGATCTTTCCAGTCTGTCGGCCATTCTTCTTGACGAGGACTACTACCATTATACCATCAGCCATAGTGTGGTTGTTGAAGATGTCCACATTGCCAATATCGAGAGCCTGATTGCATTGAAGTGCAAGGCATATCTTGAAATGAGGAAGTCCAAGGCAAATGGAGAATCTGTTGATTCAAAACATATCCGCAAACACAGGAATGATGTATTCCGCCTCGTAGGTGCCATTAGGTCATCGGAAGAGTCCTTTCTGCTTCCTGAAACCATTTACAATGATGTAATTGCTTTCTGTGAAGATGTAAAGACCGACCTTCCCAATTCCAACCTTATAAAGGATATGGGGTTGAGAAGAATCAAACCGGAAGATTTATATAACCGTCTTGAAATCCTTTTCGCTCCTGAACAATGAAAATTCAATACGCCTCAGACCTTCATCTGGAATTTGGAGAAAACACCAAATGGCTCAAGGAGAATCCCCTGATTCCGTCGGCTGATATACTTGTATTGGCCGGGGATATCGGGTATCTTGGAGATGATAATTACCAAAAACATCCATTCTGGGATTGGGTTTCAGATAACTTCAAACATGTAATAGTCGTTCCAGGCAACCATGAACTGTATAAGTTCTATGATATAAATGATCTGCACGAAGGGATTATCCTTGAAGTGCGTCCAAACGTTAAAGTACATTACAATGATCTGATTCATCTTGACAATGAGACCGATCTCATTGTCTCTATCCTCTGGGCTAACATTCCTCCGGCAGAGTCCTATCTGACGGAAAGATGTGTCAGCGACTTCACGAGAATAAGGGACGGCCAATTCCGACTGAGTGCAGAGCGATTCAATGAAGAACATGCGCGTTGCCGTCTATTCATTGAGAAAGCCGTTACCGACTCAAAGGCTTCCAAAATTATTGTTGCTACGCATCATGTTCCATCCTTTGAACTGATGTCTCCGGAGTTCAAGCACAGCAGTATTAATGGCGCATTTACCGCAGAGTTGGGTAATTTCATTGCCGACAGTAGAATCGCCTATTGGATATATGGCCACTCTCACCGGAATATTAACAAAACAATCGGTAACACCCAGTGCGTAAGTAACCAGCTTGGCTATGTTTTCCAAAACGAGCATGGTGATTTCCGAAGAGAGATAACTATAATTGTTTAGTGAAATTAATCAATAATGAATGGAAAGTATATTGAACTTAATAGAAAGATTAAGGAATTCTCAAGAGAGTGAGTTTGAAAACATTCTGTCTCAAGCTCTCATAGATGCTAAGCCTTCATCTAATCTCCTGCGAGATTATTTGTCGGAATCTCTTATCTATATGCGAATCAGCCTGAATCTTTGGGAGCGTGTCATCAGTGTTCTTCCGTCGTTGTTTACGATTAATGAGTTTCTGCTTCTATTGGATCAAATTGTGAAATGTATTCAAAATAGATATCAAGAGAAGGATGAAGAGATAATTAAATTCTGTAGGAAATTAGTAATTCATGAGAATGGAGAGATCCGTATGCTAGGTCGAAAACTCTGGGACAGTTATAAGGTGTCTAAAGGAGATGTGGAGCCTCTTGAATTTCCTCCAGAAGATCAAGTCCGTTTAATTATTTCGTTATCTCAAGATATTCTTAATCCTGAGATAAGACTCCCAATGCTTTTACAATTTTTTAATTCTGAATCGGAAACTATTCGTAAAATACTCCTAATGGGGTTGTTTGAATACACATTAAATTACTTTGGCGTTGTCAAAGAACTATTTAACTCTAATAGATTCCTTTCGTCAGATGAAAGTGTCCTTTTTACTCATTTTTTAAATAATGGAGAGAAAAGATTTAAGCTTGGAGATAGTGCTAAGGAATTGCATTCTGAGTATATGATGCCGGATGTGTATGAAGAGTGTCAGCGGGCGGAAAGGGAAATGATGAAAAGTGTATATCGTGAGGCTTCGGCCAATCATACGGATTGGTTAAGCCAATTATTTATCCGAGTTGCCTTAGCTCGTGGAGGAGGCTTCCGAAGAGAAGATAGTTCAGTCCAACCTTTAGGACATGTCAAGGTGGAAAAATTAATGCCTATGATGGCTTCATCAAAAACTCCATTAGAAGAGAGTTCTTATTTTCATAAATTGTTGAAAAATTGGAGTAAAGAAGAGACTTTATGAACAACAGAATTATTAAAGATTATTTGGAGTCACTTAAAGAAGATGACGAACTGGATTATATCTTTCCAATCTTATTGGAAAGTATGGGATTTCAAATCCTTTCTTCTCCTAAAATTTCTAAAGGTCAACCACAATATGGGAAGGATATTGTGGCCATTGGGGATGATGAGAATGGTATAAAACACAAATGGTATTTCGAACTTAAAGGGAATGCCGCTAAGGATATTACGGATACTAATTTTTTTAAACCGGATGGTGTAAGAGATTCAATTTTAGCAGCCAAAGATGTGCCTTATCAAGATGCTTCTATTCCTGGTTTAGAAAATCTACCAACAAAGATAGTATTTGTACATAATGGTAGACTTCATGAAAATACAAGAGCGATTCTTACCAATTTGGTAAGTAGAGAATTTAAAGAGGGAGAGTTTGAGAGATGGGATATTGATAAGCTGACGTTTTTATTTCAGAAGTACCTGTTTGATGAATGTCTTTTCCGCGATTGGGAATGCTATAAACTAATAAAAAGAATATTAGTCCAGCATGATGCCCCTGGTTGGACTACTCGCGACATTGATCAACTGATTGAGCATTTGCTGAAGGCATGTCCTGTCCGTAAATCAAATAGTCGTATGTTGGAACTAACCATATCGTCAATGGCTCTTATGGTGTTTATGCTTTTTAGTGAGGGTAAAGAGAATGGTAATATATCCTCCGCAAAGAAGTCAATTGATAGAGTGGTACTACTTACATGGGCCTGGATTATAGAAAATAACCTTGACACATCTAAACAGATATTAAAAAAATACTTTTCTTTGATTGAGCTCCAATTAAAGATATACGATGCTTACTTTGAGAAATTACTTCCGTTAGCTGTCCAGTATAAGGGATTGTATATGTACAATGGGATGACAACTGAAAAAGTCTGTTATCCTCTTCGTTGTTTTGAATTTATAAACGATTTTATGTACTACTGTATCCTCAAGTTTCGTTTTGTACAAAAAGAAGATATACCTAAGTTCTACTGCGAATCCTTAGAAGCTATATTTCAAGTCATGGAAAAAAATAGCGGATTTACAATGCCTTTATTTGATACTCACTATCTAACCTATACTCTGTTATTTAAGTTGATTATGCTATGGGGTCAAAATGGCGAGAAGGATTGGTTGCGCTTTGGAAAGATAATTTCAGAGACTGTTCAGAATCTTTTTTTAAGGAAAAAGGATTTAGATATGTTGCCGGAGTTATACAATAACAGGAAAGAATTAGCTCGCAGCTTATATAAAAAGTCTGACGGATATACTGATAGTTCCTCCATTTTGCTTTTGAGAATGTTAGAGTTTGTCAGTGTAATGGGTATGGAAGACCATTACCAGCTCTTGTCTGAACTAATAGAACAAAATCATATTATTATACAAGATTGTTATCCGATACCATCAGAGGATTTTGAGGTAAAATTATTTAGACAAAGAATGTATGATGGTTTTTCTGTAAAAACACCTATTAATATACCTCCCACCATGGATGAATTTATTAAGCAACATAGAAGAGATATCTCTACGGTTTCTCTTAAAACTTCTCTATCCCCATATTCTTTCCTCACGATAATGGCCCATTTACATTATCAGACTGATTGGTTCCCGGAATTCCTTGATCTCGGATTTCTGAATGGGAATGAAGATAATCAGTGAATCAATCCTTCAGACTGTTGTGAAATTTAACAAAATACTTGGGAATGGAAATAAAATTTCGTAAATTTGCGAAATGGAAAGTATGGAAACATCATATAATCGAATAAAGGAGGTTCTCGCTGAGCGGGGTATCAAACAGACTTGGCTTGCGGAAAAGCTAGGTAAGACCCAGCGTACTGTGAATATGTATGTTAATAATGATGTGCAGCCTCCAATTCCGGTTCTGTATGAAATAGCAAGGATTTTGAAAGTTGAAGTCAGTGAACTCCTTAATCCTTCCGAGCAGATTCAGTAACCAACTTTAAGACTAATCTAATGAGCGACCAAAATATTCTTGAAATCATCCGTCTTAGGTGGGCCATCTATTATTTAGGGGCGGAAACCGGCCTTTGGCGTTCTCTTTCTGATGAGGATGTCAAGGGATTTATGGAATTTCTGTTTCCTAAATCAAGATACATTGCCCAATATAATCTGATGTTGAATGTAGTAAGAAATTCAGAACCTGTAAAGGATGTGCCGATTGGCTCTTACAGTCTTTTTAAGTTTCCCGAACAGATTGAAGAGAAGGTTCTTGACTACCTTAAGCAACACGCGGATAAAGATTACTCTCAATTGGAAGAAAGTCCGGAGATATATCTTAAACAGCTCGGAACCATCCCCAGCGATGCTAATCTGTTTGATTCCTCTGTTGGACGTCTGGACGTAATTGGTATTAACGACATGCTGAGAATATTGGCTTATAGATACTATCTTTCCTTTACGGGAAATACTCATAATTTCCCCTACTTCGAATGAGATACAATACAAATCTAACCGCTCAATTCGCACAAGGCGCCTCATTGATAAATGAGACCTTGATACTACTTCCTGCGTATCAGGAAGGGATGTCAAGGAGGCAGTTCTCAAAGTATGTAATTGAGAACGGTCTGATGTCATCATGCACTGAGCGGAGAATTACTAATGTTGTGGAAGAGGTGTTCTTCAAACGCTTTGTCGAGCGGAATCCGGTGTTGCCGAAATGGTTGGCCACCGTTCGGGAGAAAGGATTGCTTTTGGAGGAATTCCGACAGCTTCTTATGGTGTATTGTGCCCGCGATATGGCCATATACTATAATTTCATCACAGATGTGCTTAATCCTCTTCGTCGTGAAGGGAGGAAGTCAATGGATAAAAACTATGCTTTCGAATTTCTTAAGGATTTACAGGAGGAAGGGAAAATAAACTGGAAGGAAACAGTGCATAAAAAAATATCATCCAGTCTGAATACGGCATTGAAGAATTTTGATCAGGTTTCTTCCAAAGGAAAGATTCTCGACAGCCGCCCATCAGATTTTACCTTTCTATATTTTATTCATGAACTTCATTTTGCCGGGCTTTCAGACGCAGCTATTGTAAATGATTCAGATTGGCAGCTATTCGGAATGACTAAGGAAGATGTTATCTCAAGAATCATGGATTTGAGTATAAAAGGAGGATATATCGCTCAAAGTAGCGGAGATTTGATTACAATATCTTGGAACCATAAAACAATGGAGGAATTTATCGATGCGACACTATGAAGAAAAAATAGACCGTGCCTTGGATTACCTCCAATCGCCGGGACTGCTCAACGCCACCGGTGACCATCCGGTCTGCTATGTGACCTACGATGTGGCCGATGCCGTCAGGATTCAACGTATGATTGACACAGATATCCGTGCAAAGGCGGCTCATGTCGGCTTTGATATGTATTTGGTTTCGCTAAAGGATATAGTGTCTGACTTCATAAAGAATCATGATTACTATGAAACGTGGGCAATGGAAGAGGACATCAGCGAGGAAGAGATTTTTCAAAGCATAAGTCAGGCGTTGCAGGATAACGATAGTTGGACCTCTGATATCGACCCTATTTCCGAAGCTATCCTGACAAAGCAGGAGGAAGTCAAGAGGATGGGTAATCCCGTACTCGTATTTCATGACCTTGAATGGCTCCATCCCTTCGACCGAATAGGGAGAATAGAGGCCTTGATATATAAGCGCATCCAAGTGCCGATGCTTATCCTTTACCCCGGAGAGTCGCAAGGGAACGCACGCACATTTCTAAATATCTATCCCATGGACGGGAATTACCGCTCTAAGAATTTTTGAACATGAAGATACAGGAACTATTTGACGACGGCAAGAAACTCGACCGCAAGATAGAGAGCGTCGTGACCTTTGCCGACAAAGATACCGATGACCTCAAAAAGGAAATCAACGAATATGTCGTTACCGATAGGTTGAAGAACAGCTATCATACTGTTGTTGACCGTATGCAGGATGGATTTTCCGAAACGGCCAACGAAGTAGGTATATGGGTGTCGGGCTTCTATGGCTCCGGTAAGAGTTCATTTGCAAAATACCTCGGTTTCTCTTTTGATTCCTCTCTCATTGTTGATGGAGTTACTTTCGGTGAAAAACTGCTCAACCGTATCGGAGAGACGGAAGTGACTCAAATGCACAAATCTATCCTCAATCGCTTCAATCCAATGGTGGTGATGATCGACCTTGCCACGCAGCATTATACCGGAAAGACCATGCGCGTCTCCGATATCATATTTTTCGAGACACTCAAAGCACTCGGCCTGACCGTAAGCAAGGATGCCAAGATCATAGAGTTTAACGCCCTTTTGAAGGATTTAGGCAAATATGATGAGTTTGTTACTCTGGTGCGTGATCGTAAGAGGAAGGATTGGGAGGTGATTCAAAAAAATGACCTCTTAGCTAATCTTGTGGCCGACGAACTGGCCCCTGTCATTCTCCCTGATTATTTCCATTCCAAGGGGGAATTCAAATCTTTGAAGATTGATGCACTCGTATCGGAGGATGACCGGATAAAGCGCCTCGTCAATCTCATCAAGCAGATAAAGGGGAAGGAGAAAGTGCTGTTCATTCTGGATGAGTTGGGTGCCTACGTATCCACCAATGAAGATCTGATTTTCAATATGCAGGGCTTCATGCAGAACATCAAGTCAATATTCCGAGGAGACGTATGGGTAATAGGCACAGCTCAGCAAACCCTTACAGAGGACAATCCACAGGCGCAGCTCAATTCTGACAAGCTCTTTACCCTCGATGCCCGATTCCCGATAAAGATCGATATCGAGGCCGACGACATTAAGGAAATCATCACCAAGCGTCTTTTGGGCAAGTCAACAAGAGGGACAGACCGGTTGAAGGATATGTTCAAGTCAAATGAGGGCTCAATAAAGATGAACACTAAACTTAGTATCGACAATGCTCGATCACGGTACATCCAGATTCCGGAACCACAAAAATTCGCGGACCTTTATCCCTTCCTTCCGGTGCATATAGACATCCTCATGGCTTTACTTCAAAAACTCGCAAGCCGTACAGGTGGTGTTGGCCTTCGTTCTGTAATCCGTCTTATCCGTGATATACTGGTAGAAAATCATTTGGCTGAGGAGAGCGTCGGTTTGCTCGCTACTCCTGCGCAGTTCTATGATGTGCTTCGTTCCGATATGGAGAAGAATAACGACTATAAGGAGATAGTCATAGCAGCGAATCAGGCAATAAATCGTTTTCAGGATAGCCATTTGGCCATAATGATATGTAAGGCAATTGCAGTGATGCAGATTCTTGATGACTTCCCCTTGACATTCGACAATATCTGCGCTCTTCTTTACAATGAAATCGGTAAAGATACCGACAAAGGAAAAATCCGCGGACTGATTGAGGAAATCAAATCCGCTCCAGGGATAACACTTGAGGAGGTTGATGCCCAATACCGTTTTATGACCAATGCCATTCTTTCCGTAAAGGAAGAGCGTAACCATCTGACTGTTTCCGATCAGAAACGTGACGAAATTCTTAAGGAACTGGTCAAAGACCTTCTTACTCCTGCTCCGCAAGTACAGATTTTCGGAGCTAAGACCATAAAACCGACTGTGGAACTTTCCATAGGCAGGCGCACTCAGAACATCCATTCAGGCGACCATCTGAAAATCAATTTCAGTTTTGTGGAAGCCTCAGACTTCGAGAATGTGGAATCGCGTCTAAGAAGCGAGAGCACGGAGAACGCAAACGAAAAGACCATGTATATGGTCTGCACTCTTCCTTCCCCGATTGAAGGTTTGCTCAACGACATCGCCCGGGACAATGCTATCGTCAGTGCGCATATCAACGACAACAATAAGGAGGTGCGTGATTATCTCAAGAGTCAGGAGGAGGATGCGAAGACGAAGAAACAGGAGGTGAAGCGTCTGCTCGGTCAGGCTTTGGGCAACAGTGAGAGTATCTGGCGAGGCCAGACAGAGGCGGTCAATGCTACAACCTACGTCTCCAAGAGCCTTAAGAAATTCGCGGAAAAGACTTTCGAGAAATTCTGTTACGCACCTAAATCCATGGGAACTAACGCCGTGAAGGATCTATCAAAGTATGACAACTGGGCTTCCCTGCCTGAGAGTCTGAATCCTATGGGATTCGTAAAGGCTGACGGCTCGATTGACTCCGGTTGTGACGCTCTGCGCGAAGTTTATGACTATATATCGTTCAAGGATCCCGATGGCAACAAGCTCCTATCCTATTTCGAGGCCGCTAAGTTCGGATGGGCAAAGGATACTACTCGTTATATAGTAGCTCTTCTCCTCAAGGATAATAAGATCATTGTCCGTGCCGGAGCCCAGAGTTTCAAGATGCTCACAGATAAGGCTGCAGAGGCCATGAAGAACAATACTGTGTTCGGTCATGTGGGCCTGTCGCGCAATACGGAGAAACAACTTACCCCGGCCGAGTGCTTGAAAGCCAAAAAAGCATTGACCACACTTTTCAATCCGGGCAACATAGCTTTGACAGTCGATAGCATAGCCAAAGCTTCATTCAAAGCCATGACTGCAGGAGGCTTCAATGATAAGGCTGAGACATTGTGCCGTAAATTTCATGAAGTCGGTCTTGCCGGAGAGGATAAGGTGGAGAAGGCGATTGGATTTGCGAAACGTATCATCACAAGCGAGGGTGTGGATGGTCCGACTCTTTTTGCTCAAAATCCGGAGTGTGCCGACACGATGAAGTATGTGATAGATGTGGATAAGGCAGAAGTCCTTCCCACGTTGCAGACCATCCGCCGTCGATTCAGCGAAATTGACCAGCTCACCAAACTCCCTCAGTTGAGGGATTTCTTTAAAGTGGTTGAGGATCTGCAGGAGGTTTTCCGCAATCTTCTCCAGGATTCGGAAGTGGTTGGCAATAAGTCGGAATATCTCGATATCGAGAGTCAGTTAAACGCTGCTGTCCGCAATGCCTGCATGGATTTCTGTGAGAAGCAGAACGTAGAGATAGAGAAAGAGATTGAAACATTGGTTTCCGGATATGACCTCTCGAAGCTCACCGATGAGCAAAAGGAGGCGATAGAAAGGAAGGGAGAAAGAGTAAGACTGTCGGAAGGCAACTGTTCGCTTTCTGACCTCAAGGCCGCCATCAATGAGTATAACCTGGCCTTCAATCCCGGCGGTCCAATCAAGTATGGTATCAAGACCCAGATTGAGGATTTCCTCGCGGCCAACGAGCCTCCAACGGATTACGGAAATGACTCAACGGGAAATGAGCAATCCTCCAATGATGCAGATTCTTCCAATAATTCCAATTCCTCCAATGATTCCAATGACAACTCGACTTCCACTCCGAAGAAAAAACCGGTAAAGGTGAAGAGGAATCTTAGCAAGGCCGGTCTGAAGGATTTTATCGAGGAATTGAGAATGGCTATGGATGAGATGGCTGATAATGACACTGTTGAATTTAATCTTGAATAAGAAATGATAACAAAAGCTGCACGTTCAAGACTTCAATCGTTCGTAAATGATGCCAAGGATCTGCTTACAGATTTTGTGAAGCAGTCACTCCAATCATCATACGGTATATGGGAGGACGGTGCTATACGTCCTGTCCACGATTTGCCTACCGATAACACTGAAATCATCCATACGGCAAGGTTGTTGCGTCAACGCATCGACCATATAAAAAATACTCTGCCAGGAGAATTTGAGGAGGGTTCCGTAGATGATAAAAAGCAGACTGCAAAGGCTATCAGTCAGCTCATAGCGGAGCAGGCTTTCACGCTCCTCAACCGTATGGCAGCTGTCAAGATGGCCGGAGAGCGAGGAATCATCCAACCTTCTATTTTCGGAGGATTTGAATCGGTCGGTTTCTCTCAATATGACGCTGTGACAGGGGGCGGGGCGGTCGGCACTACCTTCGAGCGTTACACATGGTTTATCTTCTCTATATTTGACGAACTATCAATTGAATTGCCCGCTGTTTTCAACCGGTATAGTCCTTACGGTTTGCTGTGGTTCGATGAGATGACACTTCTCAAATTCTTCAATCTCATAAACGCAGAGGATTTATCCGCATATTATGATTCGGCAACCGGAGAAACAATCAACTTCTGGCAGGAGGATGAAACCTTGGGCTGGATTTTCCAATATTACAACTCACTGGAGGAACGCCGCAAGATGCGTGAGGAATCCACCAAGCCACGCAACAGCCGCGAGATGGCAGTCCGGAATCAGTTCTTCACTCCCGATTATGTCGTGGAGTTTCTGACTGACAACAGTCTCGGACGTATATGGTGGGAAATGACCGATGGTAAATCCACGGCCATAGAGGAGAAATGCGAATACCTTATTCATCGTCCGGATGAGAAATTCGAGAAGCGAGAAATTAAGGAACCTGCTGAATTGACCCTTCTCGACCCTACCTGCGGCTCGATGCACTTCGGCCTTTATGCCTTCGGAGTGTTCGAAACCATCTACATGGATGCATGGGACAATCATCCTGATCTTTTGAAGGAATATAAATATGCGCTGACACGCGAAGAGTTTCATAAGATTGTTCCAAGACTGATACTGGAGCATAACATTTTTGGCGCGGAGATTGATCCACGTGCGTTACAGATAGCTGCTGTTTCCCTCTGGCTTCGAGCGCAGAAATCATGGGATGAGCAGAGTGTGGAATCGGCAGATCGTCCTGTAATCCGTAAGTCCAATCTTGTGCTTGCCGAGCCAATGCCCGGCAATAAGAAACTGTTGAGCCAGTTGACCAAAGAGATGGATGCTCCGATGCGGAAGCTCATTAAGACAGTTTGGAAAGAGATGTCTATTGCAGGAGAGGCCGGTCTGTTGCTTAAAATGGAGAAGGAGATTGAAGCGGATGTCGCCGATATTAAGAAAAACTGGCATAAGTA
The DNA here is from genome assembly GCA_029057985.1 of Muribaculaceae bacterium. Classification (GTDB taxonomy): domain Bacteria; phylum Bacteroidota; class Bacteroidia; order Bacteroidales; family Muribaculaceae; genus Lepagella. The sequence continues at coordinate 37,140 of JAIDYR010000049.1, forward strand.
TCGTGTGGCAAACGAATATGTGCTTGAGCTGACGGAAGAAGATCGTGAAAGCAATGAGGCTGTAACACGTGAAATTGAGCGAGTAAAGAAACTCAACAAAGAGGAATTCTTCGCAGAATTGAAGGATAATCTCACTAAACGCATTACAGAGCTATCTGAACAGATGCCGGAAAATGAGGGTTACGAGAATGCCCTTTTCTCGGAGGATGCTGCTCGCGGTTTAGCTTTCATCGAACTTTGCATGCGTCGTTTTGATGTGATAGTCATGAATCCTCCCTTCGGTGAAGGGAGTGAGGCATCGAGTCCGTATCTTGACAAGAATTATGATGCGTGGTGCAAGAATCTTGTCTGTGCCTTCTTTGACCGTATGCAAGAGATGCTTTCAAAAGGTGGTAAACTCGGAGCTATCTTTGATAGAACTGTGATGATAAAATCCAGCTATGAGGCCTTCCGGCGTAAGAATCTTTGTGGCTATATTTCAGCTTGTGCCGATACGGGTTGGGAGGTTTTGGAAGCAAGTGTGGAAACCTCAACGTTTGTTATTGAAAAGGAATTTATAAAAAATAATGGTATTTTTATTGATGTCTTAGACGTATCTCAAAAGGACAAGAAGTTATTAGATAGAGTTCAGAATATTAATAAAGGAATAATAGATAGAAAATTATATTCTGCATCTTCTGAAGAATTTGCCTATCTACCAAATAGTATAATTGGATACTATTTCGATAATGATGTCCTTCATACGTTTCAAAATCCTAACATAGAAAATAGGGGATTTTATGCGATGCAAGGTATAGGATTTGTATCTCCTATTCATTTTAGACTATTTTATGAGATAATTGATGCTTCCAATTTCAAATTAATGTTTAATGGAAGTAATTATTCACTCTTCTATTGCTGTTACTATGATTGTACATCGTGGGAGAATAATGGTCAAAATGTGAAGGCGCATAAATCCTATAGAAGTTCAAATTTAAATAGCCAATTTAATGCTGGGGTTTGTTATGGAGAACGTGGAGATATTTTGGATATGCAGATTTTTAAAAAAGACATGTTCTTTACTAAAGAGGGTCTTGCCATAACTGAACCTAATAAAACCAATTCTTTGGCTCTTAACTCTATGTTTAATTCGATTTATGGGCAGTTTTTTTTAAATTTGTATTCCGGACAGCATAAATGGACTGGATATACAAATCTTCTTCCTATGCCCGACTTCGAGACTAGACAGGAAGAGATTGAGCATATTGTAAATGAGATTATCAAGATTAAGCGTCACTGGTTCTCCCTTGATGAAACGAATCTTGAATATCATGGACTTATCAATCAGTTGGGGATTACAAATAACTTGAATGAGGCTTTCGATAGGATGCAGGAAAGGCTGACCTGTGACTATGAGCGTTATCAAGAGTTGGTTAAGGCAAACGATGACCTATGGATGGATTTGGCTGAAATAGATCGAGACAGTGATTTCCGTCAGACTCTCAATGACTATAAGTCACGTCGTCCTTACGAGGAATTACTTTCGATTGATAAGGCCTCAGATAAGAATATAATCAACCGGAAAATATTAACTTCTGAAATTCTTCAGGAGTTAGTTGGTATCGTCTTTGCTCGTTGGGAAATGGCTTACGCCAGCGGTGAAGCAACGATTCCGGAATTTGGAGATGTGTTTGATCCGTTGCCTTTTATGCCGGTAGTTCATTTTGATGGTTTTGTAAAAGAATTTTCCTTACCTGTAAATGAGAAAGAGAATATGCGGGCAAAATGGGGAGGAAGAATAAGTAAGTATATACCACATGAGACGATTAGTGGTATTCGTCTGGCTGGAGACAAATATAAAAATTTGACAGATTTAGTACGTGAAGCAATGTCTTATCTTTGGGGTGAACATGCCGCAGACATAGAAGCAGAGATGACAAAACTATTGGGCGTTGATTCACTACGAGATTGGTTTGATTCTCCAAATGGTTTCTTCGATTATCACTTCATGCGTTATACTAAGAGTCACCGAAAAGCTCCAATCTATTGGCCTATCTCTACTGAATCGGGAGAGATTTTCTGCTGGATATACTATCCGACACTCAATGCAGATACTCTAAAGCGAGTGACGCTGATGCTAGATGAGGAGATTGAACAGCTTCGTAGCCGGCTCAATCAGACAAGCGATACAGTTGCTGCCAATCGCCTTAATCAGAAGATTGACTCAATGCTGAACATGAAGAAGGAGATAACTAATGTCATCGCACTTCCATACGTTCCCAACCATGATGACGGTGTGCCCGTCACTGCCGCTCCTTTGCGCAATCTCTTCGCCAACCGCAAATGGCAGAAGGAATGTGAGGAGAACTGGAGGAAACTCTCTTCCGGTGAGTATGACTGGAGTCATCTTGCATTCTCAATCCGTCCGGCGGAGGTGCGCAATAAAGCGAAGAAGGATTGGTGCATGGCTCTGACCCACGGATTGGAGGAGATTTGTGAGAACAAGCCGAAAGAGAAGAAGGCTCACAAATCGAAGAAAGAGAAAGAACCGAAAGCGGGTAAGATAGATTTTGATTTCGATTAATAGGGGAACGACAAAATGGATATACAAGGTTTTATAGTAGATAGCTGGCTATCGCGTCTTTCCGACAATCATCCCATCCTTGCGGTCTATGACCGAGAGGGAATCTATCATGAATTGTTGGACAGAGCCGAGGAGATGGGTATGATAGTGGTTGATACTACTCTCCAACCGATGATAGCCTACGATAAAATGTCGGAGGCTTGGGATGCGGTAAAGGAGAAAGCGGAAACACGGGTACTGATTTACCGCAACATCCAACGGCCAGCTGATGACACCACTCGCCGCGAAGACCCTTACTATTCTTTTGCCCAAACCGGCCGATTCTTCCCTGAAGGGGCTCAAGACCAGCTTGAGCATATCTGCCATAGATTTCTTCCTACAAAGACTAAAGAGATTGACACCCTCAAACGTAACGGCACACTTACTTTTGAGAATGTCAACAATCTTCAGGAGGATTCAAAATATCCGGCTTTGACCGCATTGACATCCGGCAATAGTCTCATAGAAATTGTTGTCGGTCTATTGGGATTGGAGACAGTGACGTCCCTTAGTTGGCTTCCGGAATGGGGACGCCTGGTCAACCAGCATTTCCCCGGAATGAACACCACCGGTACACCGAATCTGAAAGAGGTGCAGGAGCGGATGTGGACGTATCTTCTTTTCAGTGAGTTCGTACTCGACCTTCCCGGTGTTCTGCCGGATTCCTTGTCGAGTGTGCCACGTGCCGGAGACTCACAGAAAACCGCCATTTACGACATCACCAAGCGTATCCGCAACTCCGTGGATATGCGCGACAACTATGTGGAATCAGCCAATAAGGTAGCAAATGACCTGAATCTTGAATCACTCTTTTACGCTGCCGATGATTTAGGCGATATAGTGACATTCGCTTTTGAGAACCGGGTGGAATATGATCGCCTGGCCAAGCTCCTTGAACTGCGCCAGATTCGCGATGCGGAGGAGTTATGGGAGAAAAACAGAAATTCAATCTGGTATACCGCTGACAGGGAATCAAAGAATTTCTGGGATATTTCCAAAGCTGCGATAGACCTTTTCAAAGCAATCGAGAGAGGTGTGTCCTCTGCTCAAAACCGTAATGAGATAATAGATTGGTATGCCAGGGATGGGTATAAGGCTGATTCTGCTTTCCGTCGTTTCCTGACATTATCCAAGCAGAATCAATATCCTCTAAATCAGATTGCCAAGATAACCGATTTGGTGGATAATTCCTACCGGAATTTCAGCGACCGAACCGTTAGACTCTATCAGGAATTTACCAAGAACGATGGTTTTACGATTGGTCAGACGGTGATGAACATAGGAGCCTTCGACCGACTCATCCTTCCTCTTCTCAAAAAGAGGAAACGGGTGGTGATGGTGATGGCCGACGCATTCCGCTATGAGATGGGTATGGAATTCCTATCCATGATTAAGCCACGCTTCGAGAAAGCGGAATGTGTGGCTTCAATAGCATATTTGCCTACGGTGACCCGTTGCGGTATGGCGGCTTTATTGCCGGAAGCGGAGACTTCACTTGAGTTGAAAACCGTGGATGGAAAACTCCAGCCATTCATCGGAGGAAAGATAATCGATTCTCCCGAAAAACGCGTCGAAGCAGTCAGGGAGGCCATCGGTGACTCCGTAAAGGTCAAGGATACGCTGTTAGAGAATTTCGTACCATCGGAGATAACCGGTGATGTTCAATTGCTCATAATACGGAGCTTCAGGATTGACGGAGCCTGTGAAAGTAGTGGTGCGCAAGGTCTCGGCACCGTGGAGTTGGAAGTGCGAAGCCTAATCCAGCAGTTGGAGAGGCTGAGGAATCTTAAATTCGATGATGTCTTTATCTTCGCCGACCACGGATTCATGCTTCAGTCAGGTTTCCGAGCAGGAGACAAGATAGAGAAACCGACGGGGAATGACATTGTTCTTTCCGAACGCCGTTGCATTGCGGGCAACCTGAATCAATCTGAAGACACTCTGCAATTAACTCCCTCAGAATTGGGAATCGCTGCCGATTTTCCAAAGATTGCTTTTGCCAAGAACTTCGGAGTGTTTGAATCAGGGAAAGCCTATTTCCATGAAGGACTTTCTTTGCAGGAGAATATTGTGCCGATCGTGCATGTTGTCCTCTCGAAAGAGAAGAAAGAGAGAAGAGGAGCAGCTTTTAGTCTTGATTACAAGGGACAGACTTCCGGAACAGTCAGGATCCAGCGGCCTCTTATTGGAGTGCAGGCAAATACTGCTGAATTATTTGGTGATGCTTTACGCGTGAAGATGGAAATCCGTAATGCAGCCGGGTCTATCGCCGGAGCCCCAGTTGATTCCGACTATTACGATGAGAATACCAGCATTCTATCACTTCCGGCTGCTGAGAAGATTAAACAGCCCATTGAACTGATGGAAAATCTGATCGGAGACATAGTTATAACTCTTCTTGATCCTGATAGCAATGTAACTCTTGCTTCACTTCTTCTTAAAACAGACTTAAATTAATTGACAGAAATGGACAGACTCGACATAAAATTAAACGAAGCTTTTCCCGGAAAGGTAGTCAGAAAAGACCTCCTGCACGACTTGCGCAAAACATCCAACGTGCCATCATTTGTATTGGAATTCTTCCTGTCAAAATACTGTGCATCCGAAGATCCAGAGGAGATTGAGGAGGGGAAGAAGGCTGTGCAGCAGACTATAGAGAAACACTATGTTCATAGCGATGACTCCAATCGCGCTCAATCAATGGTTGAGCAGAAGAACCGTCATAAGTTTATCGATAAGATTCATGTGCGCTATGTGGAGCGAGAGAAACGTTATTGGGCCGAAATGGAGAATTTCGGTTCTAAGCGTATTGCCATCAATCCTCGTTTCTATCAGGAGAATGAAAAACTTCTGGAAGCTGGTGTTTGGGCGGAGATCACTCTGGCGTATAATGAAGTCGAAGAGGATGATTATGCTTTCTACGTCGAAGATCTGCGTCCCATCCAGATTGCACATTTTGATGTGGAGAGATTCAAAAAAGGTCGTGAAGCCTTTACAACTGAGGAATGGATTGATGTGCTTATCAGGAGTATAGGAATAGATCCCAAATGGCTGGAGGAACGTTCCCGGCATCTAAAAGGAGATAAAGATGGAAAGCGATTGAAATATCATATCCTTTCCCGATTCTTGCCGATGGTGCAAAATAATTACAATAGTATTGAATTAGGAGGTCGAAGCACAGGCAAATCTTATTTTTATGCTGAATTCTCTCCATATTCAACATTGTTATCAGGAGGGCAGGCTTCTACTGCTACACTCCTTTACAACAATCAACGTAAACAGGTAGGAGCTGTAGGATTTTGGGATACTATCGCATTTGATGAAGTAGCAAATATGAAAATCAAGGATGCCGACACTATCCAGATTATGAAAGACTATATGGCGAATGGTCGTTTCTCCCGTGGAACATCCGTGACCGCCTACGCATCTTTTGCCTTTGTAGGTAACTTCGATCTGAATATTCCGACAATAGTCAACAGCTACGACCACGACCTTTTAGCGACACTACCCAAGGCATTCGATTTAGCCGTAATCGACCGACTCTTCAATTATATACCCGGTTGGGAGATTCCGAAAATTGATGAGGAGTCTTATACAACCAATTATGGCCTGATAACGGATTACTTGGCAGAATATTTGGCTTATGCATTCAAACATAGCAGTGAATATACCGCCATTGTGCGAGAAATGCTTAAGAAGGGAGATAATATTGAGGGTCGTGATGATCTTGCATTGCAAAAAACTATCCTCGGCTTCGTAAAACTACTCTGGCCTTCCGGCAGACCAACACCGGAAGAATTCGATGAAGTGGTGGAATATGCGCTTGAAGGGCGCCGCCGTGTAAAAGAGCAACTTAACAAGCGGAAGCCGGATGAGGAGTATGCGCGTATAGATATGTCATATATCAACAGCAAAGGGGAAAAAGTGGTGGTCTATTGTCCTGAAAGCAAATATTCCGAGGCAACGCAAAATCCGCGCAGACAGCCCGATGTTGAAGTGCGTGTCGATCCTGAAATCACAAAGGATATAGATTCCCAGCCTCCTGTAAAGAAACGTCGTACAAGAATCTCCCCTACGGATAAAGTCGAGAATACACCGGTTGCTGAAGATCCCACAAAACAATTCGAAGGAGATGAACCCAAACCAGGACGAAAGGAATTAATGCACGGTGATATCGGTTATGATTACGAGACTCTTTACAAAGACTATCTCAAAGGGGCGAAAGTGATTCAATTAGAGGAGCCATACCTCTCCATGCGTTATCAGATGGAGAATCTGACACGTTTCGTGGAGATGCTTATAAAGATAGGCGACTGCCGTTCCTTCACAATCTACACCAAGCCTTGTGATCGACCCGAAGATACGGAAAGAGTGCGTCAGCAGCTCCAGCAGTTGAGTGACACCATCGCCGACATGGAGACCACTGACATGCGCATAGACTTCAAATTCGACGGGACTATGCACGACCGTTGCATCCGTACCGATACCGGATGGCGCATAGATACAGGTCGTGGCCTCCATATATATCAGAATCTCAATCCTGACCGTGAGCGTACCAATCCCTTCCAGATGGGTACCTACGACCTATCCCTACGTCCAACACATTCCACAACTATTACTTATACTAAGATTTAACCAAATATGGCAAAAAACCATCACAAGGAAGCATACGATGAGGGTACCCTAACTAAGCTTGATATTTTTCAGGCTTATGCAGAGGCATGGTTAGGAATTTGGTCTGTTACTACCAAAATGAAGGTAACAGATCTTTGGATATGGGATTTCTTTGCTGGCCCCGGAAAGAGTGTGATAGGACAATACGGAAGTCCTTTAAGAATTTTAAAAGTAATTGAAGGACATGAATCCAGAATTACACAAAATGGGATTAAAATCCATGTGCGATTTAATGATAAATCCAAATCGAAGTATCGTAGTCTTATCTGTAATGTTGAATCTTATGTTCAATCATCTCTGGCATTGTCTGCCCTAAAGTCAAAAGGATTATTCGACGTAGAGTATTATAATTCTGATTTTGGAGTTCTGTTTAAAGAGGTTATTCCAACTTTTGGGAAGGCTCCGGCTCTTATGTTTCTGGATCAAAACGGAGTAAAATATATTGGAAATGAATATCTTTTACCTTTATTGAAATCGAGACTTACAGATTTCCTCTACTTTGTCTCAGCTTCATATTTTGCGAGATTTTCTTCCCAACCGGAATTTATAAAAAACGTCCCATTTAAATGGAATCCTGATAAACCGTTTAATTTCATTCATCGTGAAGTTATTGGGTATGTACGTGCTAAGATTCCACAGGGCTCAAGAATGCGTGTGTACCCTTTCAGCATTAAGAAAGGATCACGAATCTATGGACTGCTCTTTGGAGCTTCTCATGTCCTGGCAGCTGAGAAATTTCTTGAAATTGCTTGGAAGGAAAATAGATTAAACGGTGAGGCCAATTTTGATATTGATGAAGATGCTGACAAACGGCAGGATTGTCTTTTTGAGGAATTTAGAACTTTTACAAAGATTGAAAAATTCGCAAAAGACGTAGAAATTGCAGTACGGGCATTAGAAGTAAAAAACAACCATGAAGCATATTATTATGCTGTAAATAATGGTTTTCTTCCAAGGCATATAACTTTTATACTCAAGAATCTTAAAAAAAGTAGAGTGATTGATTACGAAGGAAATTCTCCTCGGGTCTCTTATAAGGAGGCCTATAAGTTTGATCCATCCAAAGGTTTGCTTTTATATAAAGTAAAATGAGTGCTACAAGTATAGAATGGACTGATGAAACTTGGAATCCTGTAACCGGTTGTAGTAAGCAATCGGAAGGATGTGCGCATTGTTATGCGGAAGCCATGTCTCATAGGCTTAAACTTATGGGAATACCAAAATATACCAATGGCTTCTCCATAACTTTGCATCCGAATACTCTTTCAGAGCCTCTTTCTTGGAAAAAACCGAGGAATATATTTGTATGTAGTATGAGTGATCTTTTCCATGAAAAGGTTCCATTTGAATTTATCGATCGTGTCTTAGATTCCATAAGAAAGACTCCACAGCATAGATATCAGCTATTGACAAAAAGACCCGAAAGAATGGTTGAGTATTTTTCTACTCGTTTAGTACCAGATAATGTATGGGTTGGGACTACTGTAGAAAGCAATTTATATAAGTTTCGAATAGATATTCTAAAATCCATTAGAGCTAAAGTACATTTTCTATCCTGTGAACCGCTCTTGGGACCTTTAGATGAGCTGGATTTATCAGGTATAGAGTGGGTGATTGTTGGGGGTGAAAGTGGTCCTAATGCGCGGAAGATGTTGTCAAAATGGGTTAAGAGTATTAAAGAACAAACATCGAAGTTTAATGTGCCTTTCTTCTTTAAGCAATGGGGTACGTGGGGACCAGATGGGATTCGGAGATCTAAGAAAAAGAATGGTAAACTCTTTGAAGGGGCCGTTGTGCAGGAAATGCCAAAAATAATGTCAAAATAAGGATACTTAGTTGGAACGTAAACGGGTTATATGCTCGTATAGATGCTGTCAATCGGTTAGCGATTGAATTGTTTGGACTGTGGATGCAGACATGTTCTTACTCCATCGAATGTAGGTAACCATGATCTTCTTACACAATTAGATTCAGACGGTCAAAATTTGGCTAACCTTGTATTGTGGGAATGTCTTTGATTGAGGCATCTCGAATGTAGCAACGGAAAACTCAAACTTACAAATTCTCCAATGTATCAAAGTCTCGGAACTTCTGATTCCGAGATTCTCTAGGTTAGAGGGATTTGAGGGTGTAAAAAGAGTAATTGTTCAAAGACTGGGAATTTAAACTTTTAATTTTGAAAAGTTGACAAGTTTTCAAAATTTGTTTACCAAGATACCTTGATTATAATGGTTCCAAGTATCTGAGATTCTAAGTATGGAGGTATTGAATATACTCGAATCTCCCAATACTCATTTTTGCTCTGCAAAACAGCGATGGAATTGCTCTGACGCGTAGCAGGCGGCAAGTTACCTTTGGCCTTTACCAAGCGGAGCTTTGTACGGCAAAAGGTACAACTTGCTTGACAAATCCCGCAATGAATTTGGTATCCTTTTCGGGTATAATTCTATGGGAAATTAATCGCAAAGGAGGTCAATTATGGGTATTTATTCAAGAAATCCAGATTTTAGGACTCTGGATTATCAAATAGTCCAATACTTGGGTTTCTGAAATTTTAATTTTTCTGGAATCTTGATAATTGGATTGCCAGCGTTTATGACTGTAGGAAAGATGAATCAGAAGAGAATTGGAATACGCAAGACCGCGATTTCTCAGATATTCATGTGCCTTTCATCCACAAATCCAAGACTTCTGATAATGATACATCCAATAATATTAGATGCCTGAGATTTCGGATGAGTAATAATTAAGACTTCAGAAACCAAGAAAAGAGAATAGCCGGATTAAATGATAACAGGATATGCAGATAGAAAGGGAAAAAGAGAACCAAGGTGACACAGCTATAGGAAACTGAGACATCAAGGTTATCGGAAACAGAGACTTTAAGTGCTTATGTATGCAGAATCGGGAAGAGACGGATTTGCATATATGCCGGTTGATGGGTTGTCAGTTTTCTCAGGATTCATATAAACAGAATCCTATTTACCATCACAATTCTGAGAAAGAATTAGGACGGTAAGTAGGACGCTATTTAGGACGGAAAATAGGACGGTGATTAGGACGCGGAGAGAACCAATCCTAATCTCTTGGCTTCTGTTTTCGTTAAATCATAAAATTCAGGAGTACCGGGTTTTACCAACTCTTTCCCATCAATCTTTCCATACAGTACCCAGTCGAGAACTTTTCGGTTAGCCGCATCCACTTTCTTGATATTGAAGTTGATATAGATATTGGTGATACGGTTGCCGTATTCGTGGCCAAGAGCCTCTGCAATCACACGGTCGGGTATATCGATATCGGCTGCGATGGTTGCCCAGGAATGGCGTGCCCAATATGCTGTGATGTCGGGAAAGAGGGGGTCATAAATCTTCTTGCCTCCGCGTCCCGGCTGCTTGTGCATCGGACCGATTTTCTGCAATTCCTTATTCATCTTGCAGCGAAAGAATTCATCATTCACCCAGCGGTCAAGGATAAAGAGGAGGTGTTCGGTGCCACGATATTTCTTGAAAAGCTCCATCGCCTCCGGCTCTACTTTCATTGAATAGAGATGCCCTGTCTTGGAACGGTTGAAGTCAAGACGGCCATTGGTGATTTCCGTCAGTTTCGCAAGGTCTATCATATTGATTCCCATAAGGAAGAACATGAGTTTGAACATATCAAGATATTTCTCCTGATGTGGCTCGCAAGGGAAGAAGAAAAGTCGTCGCAATTCCTCCACTGTCAGCGACCTTTTCGCAGTCTCCACTGCCTTAATCTTGAACTTACGGAAAGGATAATGAGTGGTTATTTCGTTCTCAATAGCGTTGTTGAAGATTGCGCGAAGATTACGGAAGTGAACGTTCCGTGCATTCGGGCTTGGGGATGTCTTTGACATGAAGGCATTGAATCCGTTTAGCCAATCGAGGGTAATATCTTCAAATTTGAGTGCTTCCAATCCGTCTCTGCCGATATAGGCTTCTATTCGGTTTAGAGTATGGTGATAGGTATTTCTTGTGCTCTCTTTCTTGGGCTCTACGAAGGTGTGGAAACGTGGCAGGAAAAGGGAATTGTGCGCGGATGGAATCTCTTCTTCCACCGGATTGAGCAACGCCATAACTCGTTCTTTGATTTCCATAGCGCTCATCTCTCTTAGCCCATCGCTTTGGTCAATGGAGATGATTGCGGAATCAATCTTGCGTTTCTTTTCCTGAATGATGGTGTTGAGCAGAAAGCCGTCCAGGTGATTCACAATCTTCTCCTTGTCGGCATTCCATTGATTTGATTTCAGGCGAACATCAAGCGTGATGTAAGCCACTTTCCGGTTTTGAGTGATGGAGACTTTCAGCAGAGAGGCAGCTCCTTCCTTAGCTCTTGTAATCGGTAATTTTGCATCCACAAAAAATGGTAAAATTGAAAAACCAGCAAATGGTAAAATTCAGTCACCAGTTC
>JAIDYR010000005.1 GCA_029057985.1 Muribaculaceae bacterium
AGCGATAAACGGGGCTCGAACCCGCGACCCTCAGCTTGGGAAGCTGATGCTCTACCAACTGAGCTACTATCGCATTGTTTTTTCCGGAGGGGATTTTTTCCTATCGATAGGGGTGATTAGATTCCCCCTCCGGATGATATTGCAAAGTTACATATTTATTTCTGAATCTGCAACGTTTTTTCTTAATTTTTATCTTGCTTCAGAGTTTCCATTCGACTCCGTTCTTCGTATCCTTGACATTGAAGCCGAGCGCGGCCAGACGATCGCGGATAAGATCGGAGGTTGCCCAGTCTTTGGCAGCCTTGGCATTGGAGCGTATATCCATCAGGAGATCGACGGCTCCGGCGTAGGCTTTTGTGTTGTCGTCAGAAGCGGAGTCTGCTTCGGCAGCGTTGATGCCGAGAATATCGATGAGGAATGTCCGGAAGAGGGTTTTCAATCGATCGATATCCTCTTGATCAAGAGTAACGGTGCCATCCGCCGCCTGATTAATGATCTTGCCGGCTTCGAAAAGATGAGCAATGACCATGGGAGTGTTCAGGTCGTCGTCCATAGCTTCGTAGCATTTTTCGGCAAAGTCGGGGACCTCCACACTGCTCTTTTCCGCAGGCTTCAGCGACTGCAGCCGACGATATATGTCGAGCATCTTCTCAAGCGCTTTCTCTGAAGCCTGAAGGGCTTCGTTGGAGAAGTCTACCGTGGAACGATACTGCGCCTGAAGGATGAAGAATCGGATGACCATAGGGGAATAGGCCTGAGTCAGCAATGGATGATCTCCTTTGAAGAATTGCTCAAGGGTGATAAAGTTATTATAGGATTTGCCCATCTTCTTGCCGTTGATGGTAATCATATTGTTGTGCATCCAGTACTTCACGGCCTCGTGGCCCTGGGCGGCTACGCTTTGGGCGATCTCACACTCATGATGGGGAAACATAAGGTCCATTCCGCCTCCGTGGATGTCGAATGTGTCGCCGAGATATTTGGTGCCCATCGTCGAGCATTCAAGATGCCATCCCGGGAATCCTTCGCTCCAGGGCGAAGGCCAATGCATTATATGCTCGGGGGCTGCTTTCTTCCAGAGGGCGAAATCCATGGGATTACGTTTCTCCGACTGTCCGTCGAGTGCGCGGGTAGTATTGTGGAGTTCTTCAATATTTCGCCCGGAGAGCTTGCCGTAGTGATGGTCACGATTATATTTTTCGACATCGAAGTAGACACTTCCTTCTGATTCGTAAGCATATCCGGCTTCGAGAATCTTCTTGATATATTCAATCTGCTCTATGATATGACCGGATGCATGGGGCTCGATGCTTGGAGGAAGCACATTGAGGGCTTCCATATCATGGTGGTAGCGATTGAGGTAATATTGCACCACTTCCATCGGCTCCAACTGTTCGAGTCGGGCTTTTTTGGCGATTTTATCTTCTCCTTCATCTGCGTCGTGCTCGAGATGTCCTACATCGGTGATATTTCTGACGTAGCGTACTTTATAGCCTTGCTGCTTGAGATAGCGGAAGAGGATATCGAAAGTGATGGCCGGCCGGGCATGACCCAGATGAGCGTCGCCATAGACGGTCGGACCGCAGACATACATCCCTACGTGCCCCTCATGGAGAGGCTTGAAGGGTTGCTTGGTGCGGGTAAGGGTATTGTAAATAGAAAGGTTGGCCATGGTAGAAAGAATTTCGGAGCGCTTATCATCCGGCATCTGCCGCTCAATGATAGGCGCTCCGTTAAAAGTAGAGGATTAGTTATTGCCGATCTGTCCGTTGCGGGGAGTGCGGGGCTTGATTTCACCGAATTGAGCCTCGTACTTCTGCACGTTGTCGGTCAGGGCATACATGAGTTGCTTTGCATTTTCGGGGCTCATGATCATGCGGCTGACTACGGGAGCCTGAGGCATGCCGGGAGCGGCGAAGATGAAGTCGATGATAAACTCGTTGGGGCCGTGGCCGATCATCGCGAGATTGGAGTACTTGCCGTCGGCGATTTCGGGACGGAGCTGAATCTGAAGCTGGTTGCCGTTCTGGGGCTGCTTTTCGTTTGCCATTTTATTATTGATTATTTTATTGTTAACGATATTTTTATAGATGGATAGACATTCCCGCTTTGGGCCCGGAATCCTATTTGCTTTGCGAATTTAACCAAAAAAATCGCAATATGCAAGCGGGATGGATGTTAATTTTATTTAATGATGTCTTCGGCATCGCCGGGGACAATCTCCGCACCCTCTGAATTTTTGTCAATTATATTTACTATCTCTCCGTCGCGCATCTCGACAACCCTATGGGCGATGGAAGCCAAGGAGGAATCATGGGTCACGATAAGAAAGGTGTGGCCGCGTTCGAGGCATAACCGGGATATGATAGCATGAATTTCATCACGATTGTGGGAATCGAGGGAACCTGTAGGCTCATCGGCCAGCACAATCCGGGGATTGTTGATAAGCGCTCTGGCAATCGCTACCCGCTGTTTTTCTCCGCCCGACAATTCTGCCGGCTTATGACTCCGGCGATCGGCCAGACCCAGAGTCTCGAGTAATGAGTCGGCCTTGCGGAAAGCTTCTTTACGGGAGTCACCTGCAATCATAGCCGGAATCGCCACATTCTCGCGCGCCGAAAATTCGGGTAAAAGTTCGTGAAACTGGAATATAAATCCGATATGTCGATTGCGGAATCCTGCCAGCTGGCGTTCTTTTTGGGAAGTTATATCAACTCCGTCGTAAACTACACTGCCGGAATCAGGACGATCGAGCGAACCTGCTATCTGCAGTAATGTCGTCTTGCCTGCACCGGAAGGCCCGACTATGGCTACTATCTCTCCCTGCCCTATACTCAGCGACACATTTCCAAGCACCTGAAGATTGCCGAAACTCTTACAGATATTTTTGATTTCAATCATGATTGCGAAGTTAGCATTTTTTTGCGAGTTTTCCAAAAATCCGCAGAAAACCGCCGGATTGCCGGATTCGTTATAATAACGAGGGTAAAAATTCATGTATTATTGCATGGGTTTGATTTTTTGGTTAATTTTGCCATTGGAAAAAATAGTTGAAAGAAATGAATGGTCAAAATGAAATCGGATTGGCCGACAACATTATGGATATGAAGAAAGCATCGGATAAAGCATTTTCAATAAAAGATTCAGGGCGTCGTCCGCTCATTCTCGTGAGTAATGACGATGGATTCAGAGCGCGCGGAGTGCATCAGCTGACTCGTCTGCTGAGTGAATTTGCAGATGTGGTGGCGGTATGTCCGGAAGGCCCGCAATCGGGCAAGTCAATGGCTATTACCGTCAGCGATCCGCTGCGACTCACCCGAGTGACCGATTATGAAGCCGACGAACCTGCAACTGAGTGGTACCACGTCAACGGCACTCCAACCGATTGCGTCAAGATGGCCATGCATACAATACTGCGCGGGCGTCGGCCCGACCTTGTATGCACCGGCATCAACCACGGATCCAACGCTGCCATTAACGTAGTCTATTCCGGCACTATGGGAGCAGCTTTCGAGGGCTGTGCATTCGGAATCCCTTCCTGTGGATTCTCCCTTTGCGACCATTCGGCAGATGCTGACTTCAGACCCATGATGCCGTATATCAGGAAGGTGGTGGAGGTAATGCTCAGTCACGGCCTCCCCGAGGGCGTTTGCCTGAATATGAATGCTCCTGTCGGAGAGGTCAAAGGATTGCGACTGACTCGCTCATGCCGGGGACACTGGAGCGATGAATATAAGGAATACTTAGACCCTGCCGGTCATCCGTTCTATATGCTTTCCGGCGAATTTATCAATGATGAGGCAGAAGATGCCGATTGTGACTATTCTTGGCTCGCCAAAGGATATGCCAGCCTGGTTCCCGTAATTCTTGATCCGACCGCTGAAAAGTCAGCCCTTCCGGATGCATATCTGGAATTTTAAGACCTCGGCTCTTATTTTACTGATAACTCCAAATCCTTTCTCCCAAACACCTCCAAATGAGAATATTTCCATCTGAGGCCTTGCATGAGATTGACAATGCCACATGTCAGGCCCAAAACATAGATTCGCTGGAACTTATGGAGCGCGCAGCCAACGCTGCATGCTATGAAATAGTCGCACGCTTCCTGCCGAGTCAGCGTATAGTCGTCGTAGCCGGCCCCGGCAACAATGGAGGCGATGCCCTTGCCACGGCTCGCCTGCTTATCGAACGCGGCTACCGGCACGTAGAGATTTTCTTATTCAATATCAAGGGGCATCTCTCACATGATTGCGATGAGGAGAGAAAGAAACTTATAGTGCTGGATGATATTGACTTCACGGAAGTCACCCGCGAGTTCATCCCTCCCTATCTCGGGGAAAACGACGTCGTCATCGACGGCCTGTTCGGATCCGGCCTGAAGGAAGCCATGCAGGGAGGATTCGTCATGCTTGCCCGCTATATCAATGAATCAGGCGCCTACGTCATTTCCCTCGATATTCCATCCGGGCTGATGGGCGAACACAATGCCAATCTTATCCGCCGCGATATGGTCCATGCAGATCTGACGCTGACATTTCAACTCCCGCGCCTATCATTCTTCTTTGAAGAAAATGCTGATGTCATAGGCGAATGGAAACTGCTTGATATTGACCTCGATCAGGACAAGATAAAGGAACTCAAATCAAATTATATGCTTGTAGAGGCCCGAAGTGTCAGGCCTCTGCTACGTCCCCGGCGTCCATTTACAGGCAAACGCGATTACGGCTCAGCGCTTTTCTTCTCAGGGTCGACCGGAATGATGGGAGCTGCCGTGCTCGCAGTAAGGAGCTGCCTTAAGTCGGGAGCCGGACTGGCTACAGCCCACGGACCTTACGGCGGACTGACCGTCATGCAGACCGCAGCCCCGGAAGCGATCTTCGAACCCGACAGATCGGAGCATTTTATCTCTGACATGAGCATCCATCACAAGCATCAGGCAATAGCCGCCGGACCGGGCATCGGCACCAATGAAGTCACAATAGATGCATTGGAGGCTCTTCTCAAGACATGCGAAGCTCCGCTCCTGCTCGACGCTGACGCTCTGAACTGCATCTCTTTGCGCCCGGCCTTGCTTACAATGCTTCCTCGCAACACTGTCATAACTCCACACATCGGAGAATTCGACCGACTCTTCGGAGAACATAAAAGCGGCGAAGAACGCCTTGCAAAGGCCATAGAAATGGCACAATACTATAACATTATCATTGTCCTGAAAGGACATTACACAGTGACGGTACGTCCTACCGGCAAGGTCTTCTTCAACTCTACCGGGAATCCCGGCATGGCAACTGCCGGTGCCGGCGACGTCCTGACAGGAGTAATTGCGGCATTTATGGCCCAGGGATTCAAGCCCGAGCACGCAGCCACAGTCGGAGTCTACCTCCACGGACTCGCCGGAGATATCGCCGCCGCCGAACTCGGAGAATACGGCATGACTGCAATGGATATCGCCGACCGAGTAGGACGTGCGATCAAGATGATAATCGATCGCGAAGAACTCCCTAATTCTATTTTCGCTTAATAAAAAAGCTTTATGACTATCCAATTCCCCTCTCGCCGACTTAGTCTCTCTCTGGCAGCAATGCTCGCCGCATGCTCCCTCCTCCCGGCTCAGCAGACAAAAGTACTCTCGGCTGATAAACACAACGAGTATGGACTCGTCTACTCTCTTCCTGTCACTGCGCTTGAAATCACAGTAGTCGCGGAGAAGGAGACGCTGATAGCCGGGCCATATGCCAATTATGCAAAAAAATATATCGGCGCTTCAAATCCGATAGCGGAATCGGGAGAGAAATGGACTATAGAAAGTGTCTACGTCCGACCGTACGGTGCAGTTAATCCTGAAAGCAGATATCTGATGCAACTAAAGCCGGGATCTACCACCTTCATCAGCGTCGCCCACGACGGAATGCTTCTCTCCATTAATAAGGAATTGGAAGATAATACTGCCCGCGGAATCATAAATCAGCCTGAGGCGGAGGATC
Source organism: Muribaculaceae bacterium (assembly GCA_029057985.1). Classification (GTDB taxonomy): domain Bacteria; phylum Bacteroidota; class Bacteroidia; order Bacteroidales; family Muribaculaceae; genus Lepagella. The sequence continues at coordinate 5,985 of JAIDYR010000005.1, forward strand.
GATATACGGGTAAAGAATACCTCCAATTCGTAGACGAGGATTTCATCGCCTCGCAATCTACCGCCAAGCAGGCTGAAATGCTTTCAGAAAATCTGATGGAGGTGCGCGACGCATATCTCTCCCTTACCAGGGGCACGGCCGACACGATGCCGGTCGACGGCAAACAACTCGAACTCATGCTTTCCTCACTCAAGGAGCAGCAGCGGGCAATGACTGCCGCCTTTACCGGATGCTCATATAAGGAGACCGTCAGCCGCACGTATACTTACGTTCCGGAAGAAGACACTTCAGAAGTGATCTTCCGCTTCTCTGACTTCAAAGGATTCTGTGGAGCCCAGGACTATGCCGGCGCTCCTGTCAATATCCGTATCAACGTGACTGCCGAAGGGAAACTTCCCGTCGATGCTAACGGAAAGGAGAAGGAATTGCCGAAGGATGCAGTCAGATATTGTATTCCCGGAGAAGCCCAGGTAACATTATCATTTGACGGCAGGACTCTCTACAATAAAGAGATTGAATTTGCACAGTTCGGTTGCGAATTCGGACTTTCTCCCGCGCTGTTCACGGATAAGAAGCAACCCTCTTATGCGACTTTCAATCCTGTTACCGGAGGGCTTGAAGAGCTCGGAACCGTTAAGTTTTAATCCGCTTCGCTTATAACCCAAATCCTCTCAACATTAATGACCGAGACCCTTACACTCCATCAGTTTACGTCGCTTATTTCTTCCCACGTCAACGCGGCTCCACAGTTGACCGGAAGATGGGTGACTGTCGAAATAGCCCGAATCGGAATGAGCGGTCCGCATTGCTATTGCGAACTGATCGAGAAAAATGCCAAGGGGGATACTGTCGCCAGAATCCGAGGAACGATATGGGGTAATGTCTGGCGCCGGCTTGCCGGAAAATTCTTTGCCGCCACCGGGACTCCCATAGCTGCCGGGATGAAAGTCCTTCTGAACATGTCGGCCTCCCATAATCCGGCTTATGGACTTAGCGCCAATATCCACGACATAGATCCAACATATACCTTGGGCGATGCCGAACGACGCCGCCGCGAAATCCTGGAAGGGCTCAAACGCGAAGGGATCATTGACTCCAATAAGCAACTCCCCCTTAAGCCTAACACTCAAAAGATAGCCGTCATATCCGCGGCGTCCGCGGCAGGATATGGCGATTTCATCAATCAACTCGACAATTCGGGATTTGCTTTCTATCCTTTGCTCTATCCGGCGGCAATGCAGGGTGTAAAGACTGCTCCGAGCGTCATGGAGGCTCTCGACCGGGTAGAAATGGCCGTAGACTTCTGGGATGCAGTAGTAATCATTCGCGGCGGCGGAGCCACCGACGACCTTAACTCATTCGATGATCCGGATCTTGCACGCCGTATAGCACTGTTCCCTCTGCCGGTCATAGTCGGCATTGGACATGAACGCGACCGGACCGTATTGGACGAAATCGCATATACTCGCTGTAAGACTCCGACGGCTGTCGCTGCGTTCCTCATAGAGCGTCTGCAGGCCTGCGAACGCTATGCCGAGACGCTTGCAAAAAAAGCTACGGATTACTGCACCTTATCGCTCAGCGGCGAACGCCAGAGAATCGAACGTCTGGCTTCAGTAATTCCGTTGCTTGCACCCCGACGCATTGACACGGAAAAACATCGCCTTGATAATCTGAAGTCTTCTCTTCAACAGCTGACATCATCTGTCACCCGCCATGCTTCCGAGCAACTGACTCGTCTCGGCTCGAAAATTGAAGCCACGGCAATCTCCGCCCTGACGCTACCAAAGGAACGCCTCAATATGCTCCCCGACATTATCCTGAAGGCCGCTGAGACCCGAATCAAGTTTGAAAATGAGCGCCTGCAGAGTCGAAGTCAATTGATCAGCGTGCTTAGTCCTGACGCTACCCTTAAACGCGGATATTCGATCACCCGATTTAACGGCAAGGCTATCCGCTCTGTCTCTTCACTTCCATCCGGCGCAACCATCACCACGACTCTCGCAGACGGCGAGCTGACCTCGACAATAACCATATAATATATCCTACTCTATATGACCGACCTTACCTATACAGCAGCCATAGCTGAACTTGAGCAGATCGTAGCTAAAATGCAGGCTCCCGACTGCGACATCGATCTTCTTGCTGAATATACTTCGCGCGCTCTGGCCCTACTGACTCATTGCAAGAAGAAGCTACATGCGACCGAAGAGGAAGTGCGCCAATGCCTGGCTACCCTTTCTGAGAGTTGAATCTCTTTGGATATAACCGCAAAGCTTCATGATTATAGCCCCGCCTCCCCGGGGCTATAATTGTATCTGAAAAAATCGAGGGGCACGCATCCCGCGCGCCCCTCGCAAGAGGTCAAAATTTTAGTCAGCTAATATGTGTAGTTGCCTCTTGTTATATTGTCTAAGCTTATATAGTCTGAACAAGGCTTCACGACCTGTCTTTTCAGATTTTTTCTGAGCCTTGAAATTATCAGATCGACGGGAAAGTCGCCTGCCATCCCTCATTCTGCGATACTCCTGCCTTTGTATTGATCTCGGCAGCGGGAATCGGGAAGACGCAATCCGAGATATTATAGTCAGTGACCATCCAGTTGATATTGGGAGCCTGGGAGGCTTCTACATTGACCTTCTGTCCCCAGCGGCGAAGGTCAAAGAGTCTGTGGCCTTCCTGGAAGAGTTCTCTGGCGCGCTCATCCTTCACGAAGGCGAGCAATCCTGCTTTATCGGCGGGGAGATCATCTGTAGAGGTAATTGCGGGATTACGCTTTGCTACTGTCAGCAGATTCGTAGCCGATTCAGCCATTTTGCCGAGCTGAGCGTAAGCCTCAGCCTTGATAAGAAACATCTCGGGCGCATTGAGCAGGTAGCATGTGCCATAAGCGGAATTACCCGAAGTGCCGAGAAATTTACCGCCATTGAATATCGGAGTTGCCGGAGTGCTTGAGTTATCCCAGCCCCATACGGCACGACGGCAATCATCGTCAGCCATAATTGACTGGAGCCAGGGCGACGGGGAATAGCCGTATGTACTCCAAAGAGTGCCGGATGAATTGGCGCTCCAGTTGGTCTGCTGGTCGATTGCGAGAGCGAAGAAACTTTCGACATTGCTTGTGCTGTTGGCATAAAGGGCCTTGTAGGCTGAGGGCTCTGTGACCAGCGAATTGATACCCTTGAGAGAAAGGGCCTCATTGGCCGCATCGATAGCCTGCTGCCATTTCTCTTCATATAGATATGTACGGGCCTGAAGAGCTTTTACGGCCGCCGGAGAGAAGTAGACAAGCATCTCGGCATCATACCCGGCAGCATCAAAATGCTTGAGAGATTCGTTGAGATCGTTTTCAATCTCGGCAAAAGTCTCGCCCAGGGTCGACCTGCTTACCTTATCATTGGCGCCGACAGGCGTCTTTACCAGCACAAGACCGGGAGTCGATGAGAAGTCATTGCCTGCGACCTTCACCTGATGGCAGAAGATATTTGCCAGATTCAGATATGAATAGGCACGCAATGCGTAAGCCTCTGCCATACAGCGGTCCAGTTCCGCTTTATCCTCTTCAGATACTGAATTATAGAGTGTCTGCGCTCCGAGAATGACGCGCGTGGAGTTATCGACGACTTTATAGCCGTACTGCCAGATATCACTGAGCATTCCGGAGGTTTCCACAGGATTGAAACTATAGATTTCGTTGAAATGCTGACTTTTCTGATTCCAGTAAGTGACGTCCGAAGCGAGGTCGCCGAAAATTGTCGATTCTGTGCCGGCAAAATAGTATAATTCGAGGTTATAGTATGTGCCGTTGAGAGCATAGCCGATATTGGTTGCTGAATTCAGGGCAAGATCTGAATCTATAGCTCCATAGATGTCACTCTCAAGAAACTTGTCGCCGCAACTTGCGAGCGATGCTGCCAGCGTCAGACCGGCCACAGCTTTGATATATAGTGCTTTCATTGCTTTCAGAGTTTAATTATGAATGATTTAGAACTGAACCTGCACGCCGCCCGTGAATGAGAACGCTGCGGGATACTGCCATGAGATGATACCATTGGCATACGTGTCAGGATTATAGCCGATGAAGCTCTTCTTGGTCCAGGTCGCGATGTTGTCGAGGTTGATGTAGAAGCGCACTTTGCTCATCAGAGCTTTCTTAGTCAGGTCAGAGGGGAGAGTGTAGCCGAGGCTGATATTGCTGAGGCGTACATAGCTGCCGTCCATAAGGAAGCGAGTGCTGTAATTACTTGTGACATCATTGTAGGGATCACCGTAGATATACTGCGGATAGAGAGCATCGGGATTCTCAGGCGTCCATGAGTTGGCCCAGACTGTCTCAAGAGGAGTGAAGAGCGACATGCCCCATCCATTGAAGGGCGCACTGTAATTGAAGACCTTGTTGCCGGCCCGGTAGTTGAACTGCACGCTAAGGTCAAAGCCCCATCCTTTTGCACTCACTCCGAAAGCTCCGAATACTTTAGGATCCGCGGATCCGACATAGCGCTTGGCTGCGGAATAATAGTCGTCGGTCAGTTCATCGCCGGTCGGGTTAAGATAATAGAGTGCGCGTCCTGTCTCGCGGTCTACGCCGGCGTATTCAGGCATCTTAAACTGACGGTAGCTATAGCCCTCTTCAAGAATCTGGAATGTGCTTACTACAGTGCCGTTCGCGAGCTTCAGGATTTTATTTTTATTCCATGTCATATTTGCGAAGGCGTTGACAGAGACTTTGTCGTTGGTGAAGACAGTTCCGTTAAGGCCGATTTCGACACCCGTGTTGCGGATCTTTCCGACATTACGATAGACAGATTCCAGACCTGTCGTATAAGACAGAGGCACCTTATAGAGAGCGTCGGCGGTATCCTCGTTATAGAAATCAAACGTAAGGTTGGCACGGTTGAAGATTCCGAAATCGAATCCGACATCAAACTTGCGCGACGTCTCCCAGGTCAGTTCGTCGTTGGCGAGCTGGGCCGGACGGATACCGGGAGTCTGGGCATAACTGTATCCGGCTTCGTAGATACCTCGGGAAGCGTAGAGAGAAGGCAGGGCCTGGTTACCGACTGTACCGTAGGAAACGCGGAGGTCAGCATTGGAGAGCCAGAGTTGATCCTGAAGAAAATCTTCGGCGGTCAGACGCCATTTCGCTCCGACCGACCAGAAGTTACCCCAACGGTGATTGGCACCGAATACGGAGCTGCCGTCGCGACGATAGGATGCAGAGAAGAAATATCGGTCCATCAAGGCATATCGGGCATCGATGAAGTAGGACGCCAGACGGGATTGTTCCTGGCCATATTCGGAGCCATTGTCGGACCCGGTGCCGGCCATATTGCGGAAGCCATCGGCGGCAAAGGGGAAATCCGTGCGGCTATAGTAGTCGTAGTGGTACTCGTAGCGCTGCATTTCCTGACCGAGAAGGACATTGAAGTTATGGATATCGTTAAATGTCTTGTTCCAGCCGATGGTATTGGTCCATGTCAGGGTGCTGGCTCGCGAAATATATTTCTGGCCGAGCCCATTATAATCCATACCCTGGGGATTATACATGGCGCTCCAGTACTCGTAAGAAGTCTGGTCGATGATATTTACGCCGAAGTTGGTCTTGACGTAGAATCCGAAAGGAAGATTTACCTGCAACCAGGGATTGGCGGTGAAAGTCTGGTTGATGGTCTCGCTCAGGTCACCCAGTTTGGGGTCCTGAAGCGCAAGAGGGTTATAATTGAGAACGTTGGCATAACTGCCGTCGGCATTATAAGCGCGATCCATAGGAGTCATGGAAGACTGAGCCGCTACGATGGGCGAAGCCATGGAGCCGGTGGTAGCCTGCGAGAAGTTATTGTTCTCAGTATAAGAATATCCTGCGTTGAGTCCTGCAGTGAAGAATTTCCAACTTGTGTCGAGATTGACACGTCCGGAATAACGCTTGTTGTTGGAGCCGATGACAATACCGTCAGCGTCTACCATGCCGAGGGATACGTAGTAATTTGTCTTATCGGCAGTGCCGGAGAAGGAGACATTATATTCCTGGAAATAGCCTTTACGAGTGATGAGGTCCATCCAGTTTGTACTGTAACTGCCGTCCCAGTCGGGATATTGACCTTGCATGATTTCATAGCAGTCATCGTATGAATATCCGGTGCGCGCCGCATATCCGCGGGCGAATAGATCCATGGTCTGCTTCGCATTGGCATATTTCATGTTGTTGTGCTGCACTCCTGAGAAGCCTTGCTTCACGTCGATATTCAGCTGAAATTTTGAAGAAGCGCCTTTTTTGGTAGTGATGACGATGACGCCGTTGGCCGCACGCGAACCGTAGATTGCCGTCGCTGCGGCATCCTTGAGGACCGTCACGCTCTCGATATCGGCCGGATTGTAAGCCGCCATCGGATCGAAGAAGTTATTGTTATCGGAAGAGATGCCGTCGGCCGTAGAAGAGACGGGGACTCCGTCGATGACATAGAGGGGAGTCGCGGTAGAAGAGAGCGATCCGAGACCTCGGATATAGACCGAACCCCACGTGCCGGGAGAGGAGGTGGAGTTATTATACTGAAAACCTGTCACGTTGCCTTCCAGGCCCTTGACGAGATTGACGTCGGATTTCTTTTCGATAGAAGCGCCGCTTACGGAAGAACTCGCGCCTGTGAAGGCCTGCTTGGATACAGTGCCATAGCCTGTCACTACGACTTCGTTCAAAGTAGAGGATTCCTGGAGCTTGACAATCATATTGCTCGAAATGTTAGCCTCTACCGGAGTAGTACCTACATAGGAGAAGCGAAGTTTCTTTACAGTCTCCGGGACTGAAATGGAGAAATTTCCGTCGATGTCAGTGGTTGTCCCAACCTTGGCATCCGGAGTCATGACGGTAGCACCGATCAACGGCTCGCCGTCATTCGCACTCAGAACCGTACCGGAGACTACCTGATTCTGCGCGACTGCAGTCAGGCTGAGCATGCATACTGCCCATAGCATAAGTAACAGTTTTTTCATAGATTCCTATATTTTAATGTGAATGATAAATCTTTTTTACCTCTACCCCGTCAATGCGGGAAAGTCAATGACAATAATCCCATCAATATAAAAGTCTATTCAGGATGGTTAAGTAAATTTTCATTCCTGTTTAGCTCTCTGATGGTAAGATTCAGATGTTTGCTATGAAATTTAATTTATTATTTCTATACCTCTTTTGCCTGCATAATAAAATGAAACTAAAAAATTCATTTTATTTACATTTTTGGGCAAAGTTACTTAATTTTTTGGAAAAACAAATACTTTTTTAAAAATATTTTATATTCAATAGCCATCCAAATACTCATGTAAACAAATAAAAATTATAGAATAATACTTAAAAATTATCGAAATTCAATAAATTTTAACCTAAAATCAATTTAGAAGGGGTTATCAATGACAGAAGGATATCATATACCATTTCCCATATATGCGATATCATACACATTACCCTGAAGATATATCATGAACTATGGGCTTGTTACAGTTTGGTCTCATACCGCACCTGCTATCCAAAGCATAATCGACATAAAAATTAACCTCACTGATAAGTCCGCGGGGTCACTATTTATCCTCAAAGGTTTTCTAAAAAATTAAAACCCGCTGAATTCAGCGAGTTTATTAAAGAATTAGCGGAGAGAGAGGGATTCGAACCCACGCCAAGAGGATAACAAGTTACCCTCAACGGTTTTCATAAAAAATAAAACCCGCTGAATTTCAGCGGGTTTACCATTTAGAGCTGCGGAGAGAGAGGGATTCGAACCCCCGGAGGTGTGACCCTCAACGGTTTTCAAGACCGCCGCAATCGACCACTCTGCCATCTCTCCT
>JAIDYR010000050.1 GCA_029057985.1 Muribaculaceae bacterium
TCAAGCCGCCCATCTGTCGGATATCGCGGGTATGTGTGCGTCCGTAAATCTGACCGATCAGCGCGAAGAAGAGAGCTGTCATCAGACCGTGGGAGAGCATCTGGAGGATAGCACCCGTCATTGCCGTAGTATTGAGCATGAGAAGAGCGAAGAGCACCATGCCGCAGTGGCTGACGGATGAATATGCATTGATGTATTTAAGGTCGGTCTGAACGCAAGCGGAGAATGCGCCATAGACTACAGAGATGCCGGTCAGGATTATGAAAATCCAGGCGAGTTCGTTGGCGGCCTGCGGAAGAAGATAGATAGCGATGCGGAAGCAGCCGTAGCCACCAAGTTTCATCAGAACGCCTGCGTGAAGCATTGATACTGCAGTCGGCGCGCAGGCATGACCGTCAGGGCTCCAGGTATGGAAGGGGAACATTGCACCCAGCACTCCGAATCCGACAAAGGTGAAACAGAAGAGAAGATTCTGCCATCCGGGATCTACTGCGTTATTCTTTGCAATTTCGAGAATATTCCACGTCAGTTCGCCACCCTCCGGAGCGGAATGCCAATATATTCCGAGCAGACCGAGCATCAGGAAAGCTGAGCCGCCCATAAGCATCAGAGTAAGCTTCATTGCAGAATATTCTTTTCGGCCTGTACCCCACACGCCGATGAGAAGATACATCGGGATGAGAGCAACCTCATAGAACATGAACATTGTGAACATGTCGATGGAGATGAAGAAGCCGAATACGCCGGTGCTCAGAAGAGCAAACCAGAGAAAGAAGTTCTTGGGCAGAGGATCGATTTTCCAGGAGGCGAATGTGCCCGCGAAAACGATGATAGCGGAAAGCATAAGCATCAGCACCGAAATTCCGTCTACTCCGACGGCCAGATGGATATTCAGGGGAGCATACCACATCCAGCTTCCGGTGAACAACATCTCGGCATTGTCGCCTGCGGCTCTTAGCGCAAGAAAATCGACACACAACCAGATGGCGAGTGCAAGCAGGGCTGTGCTTCCGACAACCATAACAGTGCGGATGGCAGCCATGCTGCTGTTTCGGCATAGACCAAGCCCGGCCATCATAAGCACGGGGATGATTACAAACCAGATTAATATATTACCGAACATAATCGTAAGTTGTTACTGCTATTGTTATTGTTGTTAGAAGTCAGTTCAAAGAAGGCATATCCATGTGATGAGGGCCAATGCGACTGCTCCGAAGAAGTACCAGAGCACGTAAGCCTGAACATTGCCGCTCTGCATTCCGCGAATCGCGAAGGAAACCTTCTGGGATACTTTTGCGAAGCCATCCATAGTAGCGTCGATCACGTGACGGTCAAACCATGCGATGGGTTTGCATATGAGGCCGAAGATAATCTTATGGGTGATGAAAAGATATATCTCGTCCCAATAGAAGCGATGATGAGCAGCTGTCCAGAGACCGGGCACTGCATTGCGGAATTTCTCGGGAAGCGGATTCTTCTTGATATACATTTTAGTAGCGAGTGCTATAGCAAGAAGAGCCACAATAATGGATGTGCAGGCTACGGGAGCCTCAAGGTGAATGTGATACGATACTCCATTCCAAGTGACAAGTTCTCCGAAGGGAATAAATCCGGCCACGCAAGATACAGCTGCAAGGAAAATCAGAGGCACTGACATCTGCCAGGGAGCATCGTGGGGCTTATGATGCTCATATTCGGGATTCTCTTCCCACCAGAAGATGAGATAATAGAGACGGAACATATAGAATGCCGTCAGACCTGCTACCATTGTCATCCAGGCGCCCCAGATCCAATTATTATTGAACATTGCTGCCAGCATCTCGTCTTTGGAGAAGAAGCCGGAGAATGGAGGGATACCTGCAATTGCCAGACACCCGATAAGGAATGTCCAGTGAGTGATCGGCATATATTTGCGCAGGCCACCCATCTTCGTATAGTCATTGCTATGCACGGCATGGATAAGTGCGCCGGCTCCGAGGAAGAGAAGAGCCTTGAACATCGCATGAGTGAAAAGATGGAACATTCCGGCCATATAACCAAGTCCGGTATAATGCTCGCCATGGATCGGCATTCCGTCGCGTGCAACGCCGAGAGATACCATCATGAATGCTATCTGGGAAATTGTGGAGAATGCAAGTACACGCTTGATGTCGATCTGAGTGCATGCCACAACTGCTGCGTAGAAGGCAGTGATAGCGCCCACGACTGTGATGAAGGTCATCGAAGCTTCCACCACGCAGTATACGGGGAACATACGGGCTACGAGATAGACGCCGGCCACAACCATCGTAGCTGCGTGAATGAGAGCAGATACGGGAGTCGGGCCTTCCATAGCATCCGGAAGCCATATATGAAGCGGAAGCATAGCGGATTTACCCATGCCTCCGGTGAAGATCAACACCATGGCCCAGGTCAGGACGCTTGCGCCCATGAATGTTGCGCCTCCTGTCTCAGCCAATACCTTCATCGGATTTGAAGTCATGTCGATGAAGTTGAATGTATCGGTGAAATAGGTCAGCGTTAGAATACCGAGCAGGAAGCCGAGGTCGGCGAAGCGAGTCACGATAAAGGCTTTCTTCGAAGCGGATACCGCTGAAGGAAGACGATAGAAGAAGCCGATCAGCAGGAATGAAGATACGCCTACAAGCTCCCAGAAGATATACATCTGGAAGATATTGGTCGCTACTACAAGCCCGAGCATGGAGAATGAGAAGAGCGATAGATAAGCGTAATAACGCTGGAATCCGCGCTCACCTTCCATATAACCCCATGAATAGAGGTGGACCATGAAGGAGATTGTAGTGATGACGACGAGCATCATAGCTGATATCGGATCGAGAAGGAAACCGATCTTCACTACGAGTTTCTCGGTGAAGGCAAGCCATGTCACGTCAAAGACAGAGAGCTGCTGGCGCACGCCGTCAAGAATAAAAGCAGGGTCGCCGCTGAAGAAATAAGTGAAAGCGACAATATAGGCAAGCGTCATGGTCGTGCCCATGCCCAGAATGCCTAATATTCCGGCTACCTTTTTACTCATCTTCACTCCCCCGATGCCGAGCAAGAGGAACATGAAGAAAGGAAGGGCCAGAATAAGGATAGGAAGTGTCGTGCCCATATTAGTGTTTCATTTTATTAGTTTCTACAATGTCAGTGCTTCCGATCGCGCGGTAAATATTGATGATGATGGCAATGGCTATGGCTGTCTCGGCAGCTGCGATCGCGATTGCGAAGAGTGAGAAGACCATGCCCTCCATCTGACCGGGGAAAAGGAAACGGTTGAAAACGACAAAATTCAGATCAGCCGAATTAAGCATCAGCTCCAGGGAGATGAGCATGGCGATCATATTCTTGCGGGTGACAAACCCATAGACCCCTGCGCAAAACATTATTACGCTCGGGACAAGATACCATAGAATGTTAAGATCCATTTCAGTTGAGTATTTTATCTGTGGGATTATCCTGGTTAACGTTTGCGGGCTACAGTCACTCCGCCGATGACGCATGCGAGCAGAAGAACGCTGACAGCTTCAAATGGAAGAAGATACTGATACTTATCTGTGCCGGTGAAAGCCTCGCCGATCATCTTCATGGAGATGTCGGGACCTGAGGCCAACGCATCGCAGAGACAGCGTGAGCCTTCTGCTGTAGAGAGCATCGGCATGGTGAAGAGTGCCCAGAGCAGAAGTCCACATCCTATTACGGAAGCTGCTATGCCTGCAAACTTGCGATGAGAGTCGAGCGGAGCCGCATCGGCATTCGGACGATGGGTCAGCAGAATCGCAAATACGAAAAGCACCATTATGCCTCCTGCATAGACTGCGATCTGGATTGCTCCGAGAAACTCATAGCCTAACTGGAAGTAGAAGATGGCAGCGCCCAAAAGCACAAACAAAAGATACGTCGCAGCGCGAAGAATCTTTTTACTTGTCACCGCCATGATAGAAAAGACTATCATGACAATTGCCACCACGAAGTAGAGGATTATGTTTCCTACCATGATGTTATATAATACATTTTACTTGTTTTCAGTCTCGGGAGCGGAAGAGTTGTCGCCGGTTGCGGGAGCAGCCGGTTTAACTTCTGTAGCCGGTGCTACAGAGGAATTTTCAGCAGCGGCCTTGGCAGCAGCCTCTTTCTCAGCCTTTATCTTGGCAGCCTTGGCGAGAGCCTCCGCTTTGATTTTGGCAAGCTTCTCAGGGTCCATCGCTGGCTTTGGAGCCGGCGCGTTGGGAGCATCGGGCACCTCGGGACGATAATTGAGCTGCTTGATGAGCTTGTCGCGGGTATAGACCGCTTGCTCGAAATCATTGCTAAACTCGAGGGCATCCTGCGGACATGTTGTCACGCAAAGCATGCAGAATGTGCATGATCCGAGGTCATACATATACTTGTCGAGTTTACGCTTTTTCTTGCCGTCGGGAAGTTCGACCATTTTTGTAGTCAGTTCGATAGTCCCGTTCGGGCAATTCATCTGGCAGATGCCGCAGGCGATACATTTGTGTCTTCCTTCTGCATCATACTTTAATGTCAGTTCGGCCCGGAAGCGATCGGCGATCTGAAGAGTATCGCGATTTTCAGGATACTGCTCGGTCACTTTAGGAGTGACAAGTTCCTTACCTGTCACAGCCATACCGGTAACGAGACTCTTGAGTCCCTTTCCGAAACCTTGAAAATATTCTTTTACACTACTCATAATCTTACTATCTTTCGACCTGACCGCCCAGAATATCGAGAAGCTCGGTCGTAATCGATTGCTGACGAAGTTTATTATATTCGAGTTGAAGCTGCTCCTGAAGTTTATGAGCGTTATCATTAGCGCTCTGCATGGCCATCACGCGGGCAGCCTGTTCGGAAGCACGATTTTCAATCGTAATCTCCTGCATAGTGCTAATGACAAACATCGGAAGCACCGCATTGAAAATTTCATTGGCATCAGGCTCGAAGATATAAAGTTGGTTCTCATCTCCCGAGGCAGCATCCTGCGAAAGAAGAAGATCCGCACGCACGGGAAATAACTGGTCGACCGCGAGTCTCTGCCTGCCGATAGAATAGAATCGCATATAGACTACCTCTACCAAGTCAAGCTCTCCCTTGGAGAAAGCTTCACGGAGAGTCTCTGTGAAACTGTCGACCGTCTTTCCATCCATCTTGGAATCTACGCCTTCAATTGTCACCACATTGATATGAGGATCCGCAGCGAGTTTCATGCAAGCTTTAGTAATCTTCTTGCCGACAGAATATATCGAGATTTCCACAGTACTGCCATATTTCTCACGAAGATTTCCAAGCTCGACTACGAGCTGCTTGAAGATATTGATATTATAGCCACCGCAAAGACCATCGTCAGAACCGTAGACTACAACACCGATCTTCTTTACTTCGCGATCTACAATCAGAGGCGAATGGAATTCTACTCCCGCGGAGAGGATATGACCCATTATGGTCTGAATCTGATTCTTGAACGGAAGCAGTTCACGCAGAGCGCGCTCGAATTTATGGACTTTTGCTGACGATATCATCTTCATGGCGCCGGTGATCTTCTCGCTCGATGCCACGGATCCAATTCTCGTCTTAAGTTCCCTCAGAGTTGCCATTTCGTCAGTTAGGGGTATATGGTAAGTTTTTCTTCGCCCGGAAAATTTTCTCCTATCCGGGCGAAGAAAAGTTCATTTTATTTCTTATATTGCGAAGCTACTTCTGCTGCACATTCACGTATCTTAGTCTCGACATCGTCAGTAAGTTTGCCGGACTTAATCACGTCAAGCACTTCCTTCTGGTACTTTGCCTTGACCAACTGCAGGAACTGCTGCTCAAAATCAGCTACTTTCTCAACCGGCACATTTTCAAGAAGGCCGTTGACACCGCAGTAGATCACTGCAACCTGATTTTCTACAGGCCAGGGTTGATATTGCGGCTGAATGAGAAGCTGCTGATTCTTTCGGCCTGTATCGATCACTTTTGCTGTCACCGGGTCGATATCGCCGCCAAACTTAGTGAATGATTCCAGTTCGCGGAACTGAGCCTGAGCAATCTTCAGAGTGCCGGCCACCTTCTTCATAGGCTTGATCTGCGCGTTACCACCTACACGTGATACTGAGATACCTACATTGATCGCAGGTCGGATGCCCTGGTTGAAGAGCGCAGTCTCGAGGAAGATCTGACCATCGGTGATAGAAATTACGTTGGTCGGGATATAAGCTGATACGTCGCCGGCCTGAGTCTCGATGATAGGAAGGGCAGTAAGCGAGCCTCCTCCCTTTACGTAGGGCTTCATTGCCTCGGGAAGGTCGTTCATCTGCTTTGCTACTTCCTCGTCGCCGATTATGCGCGCTGCTCTTTCGAGTAGACGGGAGTGGAGATAGAAGATATCACCGGGATATGCCTCACGACCTGAAGGGCGCTTCAGCACCAATGATACCTCACGATAAGCCACTGCCTGCTTCGACAGATCATCGTAAACAATGAGTGCGTCGCGCCCCGAATCGCGGAAGAATTCACCGATTGCTACTCCTGCGAAAGGTGCGAAATAGCGCATCGAGGCGGAGTCGGAAGCGGTAGCTGCCACGACTACCGTATACTCCATCGCGCCATACTTCTCGAGAGTATGCACGATAGAAGCGATCGAGCTGGCTTTCTGTCCGATTGCCACATAGATACAATAGACAGGTTTGCCGTCGAGGAAGTTCTGACGCTGATTGATGATTGTGTCTATGGCGATAGCGGTCTTACCGATCTGACGGTCGCCGATAATTAGCTCACGCTGACCGCGACCGATCGGAATCATTGCATCGACAGCCTTAAGACCGGTCTGAAGCGGCTGATTGACCGGCTGACGGAAGATAACTCCGGGAGCCTTTCTTTCAAGCGGCAGACGAATGCGGTCGCCGGGGATAGGTCCTTTGCCATCGATAGGCTCGCCCAGAATATTGATGACGCGGCCGAGCAACCCCTCCCCTACCGGGATAGATGCGATTTCACCCGTGCGACGCACCGACATATTCTCGGTCACGGAATTAACTTTGTCAAGAAGCACGACACCCACATTGCTCTCTTCCAAGTTGAGCGCAACGCCGGTGGCGCCGTTTTCAAACTCTACCAGCTCGTTTGACTTTACATTGTCGAGGCCATAGACGTGGGCCACGCCGTCGCCGACGTTAAGCACTGTGCCGACCTCCTCGAATTTGACTTTCGAGTTGATGTTGTCAAGTTGCTGTTTTAATATATCAGAAATTTCGCTTGGGTTAAGCATCTTTTATTTCGTTATTAGATTTAAGCGTAATTGTTCGATTTCATTGCTTATCGACGCGTCCATCCGGGCGTCATCGACGTCGACCACGAATCCTCCGATGAGATCTTCATTTACGGCATCGGAAAATTCCAGCGTGCGACCCTCAAAGGCGTTGCTGACCATCTTGCGAAGTTTGGTCATCTCCTCTTCGGGGAGTCTGGCTGCTGTCGTGATCTTTACTTGAGATATCTTATTCTCCTGGCGATAAAGGTCAATATAAGCCAATGCAGCCAGGCGAGCGAACTCCTCACGTTTCATCTCCAGAAGGAGCCGGACAAAACCTAAGTAGTCATTCTCCACCTTTGCGCCGGCGGCAGCCTTGAGCAGGGCGGATTTGTCTTCGACGCTGACGTATGGATTCGAAAGCGTCTTCTGAAGAGTGGGATTCTGCTCGAAAGCCTTCACCACCTCCTTCATTTCATCGTAAACGATGTCAGTCTTCTTATGCTCCACGGCAAACTTATAAAGCGCCTTCGCATATCGACGGGGAATGAGTCCGTTGTCCATCTCTGTCGGGTTTGATGTCAGGTTGATACCGAGATTTAACCATCCGGTCGCTCACCGCGTCAATAATACGCGATGAGGACCCCGAAGGTTAATTCTTTTCGATTTCGTCTAAAAGTTTATCTACAAGTTTTACCTGCGCAGCATCTTCTTTCATTTGCCCGCGCAGCATTTTTTCTGCAATTTCAATCGAGAATTTGCTTACTTCGTTTCTGAACTGAAGTTCGGCCTCTTTGCGTGATTGTTCAATCGAAACTTTCGCGGCATCCATGACCTTCTGAGCTTCAACGCCAGCTTGCTGCTTGGCTTCCTCGATGATCTGGGTCTTCATTTTTGCCGCATCACGCAACATTTCAGCCTGCTTCGCTTGGGCCTCTTCCATGTACTTCTGAGCCTCCTCGCGGGCATGGTCAAGCTGATGCTTGGCCTGCTGAGCGTATTCGACTCCCTTGTCGATGGTGTCAGCCCTCTCGTCCATATTCTTGAGGATTACCGGCCATGCAAATTTTCCCAAAATGAGGAAAAGCACGATGAACGCGATAAACATCCAGAATACCAAGCCGAATTCCGGCGTGAATAATTCCATATTCTATAGAGGTCTGATGGATGAAAGTTTACGATTACTGGATGAACAGAGCAAGAGCTGATACAATCACTGCGAAGAGCGCTACGCCCTCGATAAGAGCAGCGATGACGATCATGCTTGAACGAATATCGCCTGCAGCCTCCGGCTGACGTGCGATGGCTTCCATAGCGGAGCTACCGATTTTACCGATACCGATACCTGCTGCGATTGCTGCGATACCTGCGCCGAATGCTGCACCGAATGCTGCAAGGGCCTGAACTGCGTTCAAAATCATTGATAACATAATGTAGAGTAGTTTTTAAGGTTTTATTTTAGTTTAATTATTTCATTTTAGTATATCATGCTTCGACTTCGGGAGCCACATCATTGCCTTCGGCATCCTTATGATGATGGCCGTCTTCCTGCCCGGCGGATATAAATAGAGCCGAAAGGAGCGTAAAGACATAAGCCTGGATGAAGCTGACAAGCACGTCGAGAAGAAGCATAAAGATTGTAAAGAGCACGCTGACCACTGTCGAGGCTCCCAGTGCAGCAGCCCCGAAAGCCGCGAAGATAAAGATAAGCAGCGTCAGAGTGATTACAATCATGTGCCCACCCATCATATTGGCGAAAAGACGCACACACAGCGCGGCGGGTTTGGTAAAGATACCGAAGACCTCGATCATCTGCATGATGGGAAGAGGGAATTTTAGGAAGAGAGGCACGTCAGGCCAGAATATCTCCTTCCAATAATGTTTCGTGCCCAGAACGTTGGTCACGATAAAAGTCATCACTGCAAGCACCAGAGTTATTGCGATATTACCCGTCAGGTTGGCGCCTCCCGGGAATATTACGATAAGTCCGAGCAAATTCATCGTCAGGATGAAGAAAAAGCATGTAAGAAGATAGGGGGCGAATTTATTGGCTTTTGCTCCGAGCGAACTTTTTATGACCCCGGTATAGATGAAGTCTATGAGCATTTCCATAAATCCCATACCCTTGCGCGGAGCCTTCATACCCTTACGGGCATAATACCTGGCTACGCTCATGACCATCCAGGTGACAAGCACGGCAGCGATGAGAAGGGCAAGCACATTTTTGGTAATGGAAATATCGAAAGGACGATATTCTTTATAGTATTCATCGCCAACCATGCAATAGCCGGGAACGACTACATGATGCGCATCGCCTCCCTTTTCAGCAAGAAGTTTAGCTGCTTCCGCCTTTGTTGCTTCCTGATCTTTTCCATCGAGCTGGAAGAGCTCCACGACTTTATTTTTATGCTCTGATACATGCGCGAGATAAAAACGATAAGTCTTGCCGTTTTTCTCCACTTCATGGATCACGGGAGTCAATTCCTCCGTCTTCTTCCCTGTCGCCTCATTTTCGAAAACCGTCACTTCCGTCAGTTTTGCGGATGAGAAACAGAACCATGCTCCATCCTGCGCTCTGACGATGACAGGCAGCGGAATTCGATAGACATGGCTGAACGGTACTTCCCAGCCATATCCGTCTCCAAGGTGATGGAAGATAATCTCCTTGACATCAAGCGCCTCCTTCTCATCTTCATGCCCGTCGCCGGAAGCGAAGATATTCTGAGGGAAGAGCAGCGCCATCAGAAGGGGAAGTATAAATAATAACCGTCTCATGGGTATTAATGATCTTTAGTAGACGCAGACTGCGATCACATTGTTATCGACATCGACAAGTCCGCCTTTAATTTCGACGCTCTTCTCAGCTCCCTCGGGAGTACGATATTTCACGCTTCCGGCCTGAAGTACGGAAATCAGAGGAGCATGATTCTTCAGCACGGTGAAACTTCCGAGTGCTCCGGGAAGAGTGACGGATTCCGCCTCTCCTTTGAAAAGGATCTCGTGTGAAGAGATGAGTTCAAGTGTCATCGTCGGATAGTTATTAATTATTATACGTTGGCGAGCATCTTCTTACCCTTTGCGATTGCCTCATCGATTGTGCCGACGTTGAGGAATGCCTGCTCGGGATATTCATCAACTTCGCCCGCAAGAATCATCTTGAAGCCGCGAATGGTCTCAGCCAAGGGAACAAGTACGCCCGGGATGCCGGTGAACTGCTCTGCAACGTGGAAGGGCTGGGAGAGGAAACGCTGAGCGCGGCGAGCACGACTTACTACGAGCTTATCCTCATCAGAAAGTTCATCTACACCAAGAATGGCGATGATATCCTGAAGGTCCTGATACTTCTGGAGAAGTTGCTTTACTTCCTGAGCCACATTATAGTGTTCCTCACCGATGATATTCGGGTCAAGAATTCGTGAAGTGGAGTCGAGCGGATCGACAGCCGGATAAATTCCAAGTTCGGCAATCTTACGGTTCAACACTGTAGTTGCATCAAGGAAGGAGAATGTAGTAGCAGGAGCAGGGTCGGTCAAGTCATCTGCCGGCACATAGATTGCCTGCACGGATGTGATAGAGCCGTTCTTGGTAGAAGTAATACGCTCCTGAAGCGCACCCATTTCAGAGGCAAGAGTCGGCTGATAACCTACTGCTGAAGGCATACGCCCGAGAAGCGCTGACACCTCGGAACCAGCCTGTGTGAAACGGAAGATATTGTCAATGAAGAGCAGAACGTCTTTACCGCCTCCTGCATTATCGCGGAATTGCTCTGCGACTGTAAGACCGGAAAGTGCCACACGCAGACGTGCGCCCGGAGGCTCATTCATCTGGCCGAAGACGAGGGTAGCCTTTGATTCGTTGACATCCTTCATGTCGACGTCATGGACATTCCATTGTCCTTGTTCCATGCCTTCCTCAAACTTCTTACCGTAGTTGATTACGCCGGATTCTATCATTTCGCGAAGCAGGTCGTTACCCTCACGCGTACGCTCGCCGACACCGGTAAATACGGAGAAGCCGTCGTGGCCTTTCGCAATATTATTGATCAGCTCCATGATAAGCACTGTCTTGCCTACACCTGCACCACCGAACAGACCGATCTTACCACCTTTCGAATAAGGTTCAAGAAGGTCGATGACCTTGATGCCTGTAGTCAGGACCTCGGTAGAGAGTGCAAGTTCTTCGAAGTCGGGCGCGGGCTGATGGATCGGACGGAGATTATCACGGTCAAGCGGAGAAAGCTCGTCGATTGCCTCGCCGATTACATTAAGGAGGCGTCCCTTTACCTGGTCGCCGGTCGGCACTGCAATCGGGCGTCCGAGGTCAAGGACCTGCACCCCGCGGCGTACGCCGTCGGTAGATTCCATTGCTACGCAACGCACGGTGTCCTCACCGATGTGCTGCTCAACTTCGAGGATAAGTTCGCCGCCATCCTCACGCTCTACTTTAAGAGCATTGTAGATCGGGGGGATATTCTCTTTTCCACCCTCAAACGACACGTCGATGACCGGACCGATGACCTGGGTCACTTTACCATAATTAGCGCTCATGATATGCTGTTGTCTTCTTTTAACTGAAGGTCTATGCCGGATTGGCCGGCATCAGAATTCAGGTTAGCTGTTAGGATTAGATTTATTGTTAAGATTAATTGTCTCCGGAAATTAGAAATGCCAGTTGAGAGCTACGAACACTGCCATAAGTATAAGATTGGCGAGTGAAAGAGGCATAAGGTATTTCCATTCGAAAGAGAGAAGCTGGTCGATACGTACGCGCGGGAACGTCCACTTGAACCAGATGATGATAAAGGAGATAAAGAAGGCCTTACCAAGGAACCACACGATTGAAGGGATATAGTTCATGATGTTATTAAAGGCTTCCCATCCCGGGATGTGAAGAGGCATCCATCCGCCAAGGAACATAAGGGAAGCGATACCCGATACAATGAAGAGGTTGAGATATTCGGCAAGGTAATAAAAACCGAAGGTGATGCCGGAGTACTCCGTATGATAACCGGCCACAAGTTCATGCTCGGCTTCCGGAAGGTCGAAAGGACCGCGATTGGTCTCGGCCGTAGCAGCAACTATATATATAAGGAATGCGATGATGGCGGGAATGTGGCCGCGGAAAAGAAACCATGCGCTTTCCTGCTCCATCACCAGTTCGGTGATATTCATCGTGCCGGCAAAGAGTACGATAGTGATGATGGAAAGACCAAGAGATATCTCATAGCTGACCATCTGAGCGCCGCTTCGGATCGCACCGATAAGAGTATATTTATTGTTGGATGCCCAGCCGGCAAGAAGGATACCGAGGACTCCTACCGAAGAAACGGCGAGAATGAAGAAGATGCCGATATTAAAGTTAATGATCTGGAGGCCGTTACCCCAAGGCAGACAAGCCAGCATCGTCACAGAAGACACGATAACGATAAAAGGAGCAAGACGGAAGAGGAATTTATCCGTATTCTTTATGCTTATAATCTCCTTGATAAGGATCTTGAACATGTCGGCAAAGACCTGAAGAAGACCCCATTTACCCACACGCATCGGGCCGAGACGGCATTGGAACCATGCGCAGAGCTTGCGTTCATATAAAATATAGAAGAGCGCAAGCACTGTATATGCGCCCAGAATGGCCACTGCGATCAGCACACATTCAATCAACACGGCTGCCCACTCAGGCATCACGCCGAGAAGCAGATCATTGAAAGCCGTGGTCCATTGTCCAAAATCAAACATAACGTTCTGTTGATTATTTAATTAACTGATTTATCGATCGATATCGGGGATTACGAAGTCAAGAGCGGCGCCGATTGTGATCAGGTCGGCAATCATATAGCCCTGGCAGCAGAGGTCCATGACTCCAATGAGATTGAAGCAGGGACTCTGGAAATGCACACGATAAGGATTCTTGGTGCCGTCTGATTCGATGTAGACTCCGAAAGTGCCACGAGAGGCCTCTACCTGGGCATACCAATGTCCGACAGGCAGCTTCACGACCTTTGGCACGTTTAACGCGCGGATATCTCCTTCCGGAATATTATCAACGAGTTGCTCAAGAATCTTACAACTCTGTTCGATCTCGCGCATGCGGACCATATAGCGGGCGAATGAGTCGCAACCGGTCTCAAGACATTCTTCGAATTGAAGTTCGTCGTAGATTGCATACGGACGCACCTTGCGGCAGTCACAGCTCCAGTTGGATCCGCGACCCGAAGGTCCTGTGATAGCATAGTTGATCGCATCCTCTTTTGAAAGATGGCCCACTTCCTTCAGACGGTTCTGAGCGATGATATTACCGGTGAAGACAGTATGATATTCTTTCAGACGCGAAGGCATGATTTTAAGAAGTTCTTTTACATCCTTCTGAAAATCCGGATGGAGATCAGCTATTACGCCGCCAATGACGTTATAGTTCATTGACATGCGGGCACCGCATGTCTTTTCAAAAATATCAAGAACTTGCTCGCGCTCCCGGAAGCCATAAAAGAATGCTGTAGTGGCTCCGAGGTCCATCGCTGTACATCCGAATGCCAGCAAATGGCTCGATATACGCATAAGCTCATCCATCATGACGCGGATAACTTGTGCACGACGCGGGACTTCCAGTCCGAGAGCTTTTTCGATACACATGCAGAGGCAGTGACGGTTCTGATGAGCCGACATATAATCCATGCGGTCGGTAAAGTGAAGAATCTGAGGATAGCCGAGGCTTTCAGAAAGTTTTTCAATTCCGCGATGGATATAGCCCGACATCATATCAACCTTCTTGATAGTCTCGCCGTCGACGCTTGCGCGCATACGCATGACGCCATGAGTCGAAGGGTGCTGCGGACCGAAGTTGACTACGTATTCATCCTCTTCGAATACCTTTCCGGGCACTTTCTTTATCTTTCCGTTCTCATCCTGAACATAAGAGACAGTGTCGTCCTCATTAATTTCATCGTTAAGACGAATGGGATTCTTCTCAGGGCTTGCATCATAATCTTTACGGAGGGGATGTCCTACCCAGTCATTACGCAGGAACATTCTGCGCATGTCGGGGTGATTTATAAATTTGATGCCGAAGAAGTCATATACCTCACGCTCCTGGAAATTCGCAACTTTCCAGATATCGGAGACAGTATGGATAAAAGGCTTATTCTTATCGGGAGCTACGACCTTTACCTCAAGAATATCCCATCCACGGGAAGTTGAGGTAAGATAATACATGACGCCCAGACTTTCCTTCCAGTCCATGCCGACTACTGCCGTCAGGACATCGAAGCCCAGACGCGGGTCGTCGTGAAGAGTGCGTGCGAACTCATGCCATTTTTCCTCAGGCACATTCACCTGAAGGGATTCGCCGCCTTCGACGAATGTAGCTTCCGGGCATACGCTGCTGATAATTTCCTTTATATCGCTCATGATTGTGATATTGTCAGTATTAGAGGGATTTGGATTCGGAGAGATGAAAAATCAGGAGAGAAGACCGCGATCTTCCGGATGGGAAGCAAAGAATTCCTCACGTTTCTGCTTGCGGTTGATACCTCCGAAGAATTTCTGAACCTTGATCTTACGCTGAAGCTGCATCAAGCCATAGAAAAATGCCTCCGGACGAGGCGGGCAACCGGGGATATAAACATCGACAGGAAGAATCTGATCTACGCCCGGCACGACACAATAACTTTTCTTGAAAGGGCCGCCTGAAACGGCGCAGCCACCGCATGCAATTACATATTTAGGTTCGGCAAGCTGCTCGTAGAGTCGGATCATCGCCGGAGCCATACGATGCACTATCGTGCCCTGCACCATAATATAATCAGCCTGACGAGGGCTATTGCGCGCAACCTCAAAGCCGAAACGTGCCATATCATAACGAGCAGCGCCAAGACTCATAAATTCGATAGCGCAGCATGACGTGCCGAAACAAAGAGGCCAAAGAGAATTCGAAATACCCCAGTTGATCAACTGGTTGAGGTTGCCCACAGCCACATTGGCTCCGGTAGCATTGAGTTCTTCTACGAGTTTGTCGATATATTCGTTGTCCTTGAAGTCCTCATGCTTCATGCTTTTAATCTTCACTTCCATTTCAACGCTCCTTTCTTCCAGGCATAAGCCAGACCTAAGATAAGAATAACCATGAAGATGCCGATGCAGAGCAGACTGTTGGTGCCGAGATCACGCGCGACAACCGCCCATGGATACAGGAACACTGTCTCCACATCGAAAATCAGGAAGAGAATTGCGAAGATGTAATAGCCCGTCTTAAACTGAATCATGGATTCGCCGCGAGTGGGAATACCGCACTCGTACGTTTCGGATTTCTTCACAGTATAAGACTTCGGCGAAATCAATTTTGCTATCACCGTAGCGGCCACAACGAGCAAAATGCCCGTCAGCACTGCCGTAATCGCCAGCGCACCATTGCCGATCTCCAATAATAAACTCATTTTATCTATTGATAGTTAGGTAATTACTCTTATAGTTGCGAAAGCAACAGTCGTTGCTCGCGTAAATTATCCACAAAGATATTTAAAAAATCTTAAATTTCAAAAATTTTAGACATTAATCTTTTGTTACGCAGAGCGACACAGGATTACTGCACTTTGAAGGAGGCGCAGCTGCTGCCGTTGAAGCTTCCGTGGAATACGCCTTTCACCGTATATTGGCATGCTACCTGAGTCATATCCTCAGAACTTGTCTCGATAGTGAATTTATCGAATGTGTAGGCCGGATAGGGAGTGAGTTCACCGGATTCGAGCATCTCGGGCACGATATTCTCCACATTTATGCGATAGCCGTTGCGACCCAGTTCTACAGGAAGATCCTTAAGCACTACTCCCTGGAGAGGACGGGGCATCTGCTGGGCAAACTTGATATTGTAGATTATGACGTCGGCTGAAGCCATATCGGAAGAGAAATGTATGCGATAGACTGCATCATTGGTCTTATATGTCTGATCCGCTTCGCCGAATGTATAGGTAGTAGTGGTCTCTCCGCGGAAGAATGGATCCATACTGAATGTCTTGACCAGCGCATCGGGAGTCTGATAGCTCATCACGAGCATCGTCGGGATGAGCAGCGGACGGAAAGGATCGCCGGGCACTTCATAATTATATACAGCGGAAGTATAGAATCCGAAGAGTCTCGTAATCTCTTGCCCGTTGCTTAGTTTAGCTGTGCCGCGAGCAAAGTTGCCTGATACGTATCCGCCTGCAGACACTGCCAGACAATCCATTTCATTGGAAGTGAATGAAAGATCATTGCGTCCATCGGGTTCGAAGTTGGACGTGCTGACCGTTATCCTATTCTTTACTCCATCGAGACGTAGATTATAGGTGCATGAAGCATTGACCACCACAGGCTTCGAAGGATCATTAGGAATGATATAATTGCTTACTGTAGATGAATACGACACAAGATTCTCGGGTTCTCCGAGACATGATGACAGTCCCATCGACATCCCGCCGAGGGTCAATCCCAAGATTAAATTCTTTATTGTCATGATGTTAAGTTGAATAGTCAGATTAAGAAACGATTTTATCCGTCAAAGTTAATAACTTTTTCCGATATATGCAAATCGTCAGAAATGAGCGCGTATTGTAACTCCGACCTGAGTAGACTTGCCCCGCTGAAGGAATTCGTTGCCCATCGAGAGGAAATAGAATGTGGAATAGCGGGTATTGGTCAGGTTTGTACCCCAGAGTTCCAGGCTCCATTTCGGAGCCTTATAGGCAAGATTGACACCCAGCAATCCGTAGAATTTCTGACTGAGAGTATTGGCTTCATTCCAATAAATATTACCTGCTCCATTGAAATTTGCGGATACTTCAATAAAGTATTTACCTTTTGAATTGACGGGTTGCAGATAAGTTGCCTGAATAAACAATGTGTTGGACGGGGCGTAAGGCACACGCTTACCTTTATAGTCGTTAAGGCCATCCTGAAACTTCACAAACCGAGCATTGGTATATCCGTAGGTAGCCATCAGGTTGAGATTTGTGATAGGATTATAATCGAATGTAATCTCTCCGCCGAGGCTGCGTGTCCTACCGGCGTTGGTCATCATTCGACCTGTCGTCTGCCCCGGAGGGAAGACCGTCAGTTGCTGGTCGCGGCAGTCGATATAGAACAACGAAAAGTCTAATCTCATCTTTTCATCAAGCAGATTCAGATGGCTTCCGATTTCAAAACTCCAGCTCTTCTCAGGCTTATAACTCACTATATCCTCAATTGAATATTGGGATGCGAGACCCATGAACTCCATTAATTTCTGCTGAAGCACGTCGGAGAACATCTGAGTGTTGAATCCTCCGGCCTTGAAGCCTTTGCCTATCGTAGCGTAGACATTGCTCCCCTCTTCCCCATTGAAATTATAGACTGCACTGACCTTAGGGGAAAACTGAAAATAATGATTAGTAAGTTTTCCCGACATGGCTATCTCCACAGGGACATGGCGATATACATCCGCATCAACAGGAATCGGCAGAATTCCCGAAGGATTGGAATACATCGTATATCCCGACTTGCAGTAGCTCCCGTAGTCAAGTCTCACATGCTCATAGTCCATGCGGATTCCGGCAGCAAAATTCCAATTTCCGAGTTCATAACGGGATTCATGATATATGGCGAAGCCTCCCGAAGGCATTGTGAAGTCGCTATGAAGAGGCATCTGATCAGAATCCCACCTGATAGGATAATAAGGATTGGCGTCATTGCGGTGTTTCACTATAAGATTTGCGATACCATCCTCTTTGAATGTGACAGGAGCCTTCATGCGCTGCCGACGGAAGAAGCCGTAGGCTCCGACCATCCAGTTATAATATCCGGATGCAGCTGACCCTTTAAGCATTAGATCTTGAGTAAGAGAGGTTTCACGCTTTTTTTGAGTCAATGTAAAGTAAGGGAGGGGGAGGAAATCCTGATCGAGAGTCATCGTGTCATCAAGATACTGAAGCGTGGTGACCGACATCAAGGTGAGATCTCTTGGTAACGAGGCATTTACCGTCAAGCCGTCGGTCAGCATAAAGCGACGATAGAAGCAAGTATCGTTGTAGGAAATAACTCCGCTTTCTACGGATTCATAGGCGTATCCGCCCTGCCGGAGCAGAGAGAAACTTGCCACATTTGAGATCTTGACTTTCGAAGAGGGATTGATATAGTTCTTGAGACGCATACCTCCATAGACCTCTTTGTCAACAGTCCGCCCGTTGTATTCATTGATAAATTTGCCACCGTAGCGATAAAAGTTGCCGGAAGCGGACATAGCTGTCACATCAGAGAATTTATGGTACCATCCCAAATTGAATTTGAAAAGAGAATTAAGCCCTACCATCACCGTCGAACGCCACCCCTGCCATTCGAGTGGGGACAGAGTCCGGATATTTATCATTCCTGTCATAGTGTTACGCCCGAAGAGCGACGATTGGGGACCTCGCAACATCTCCATCGAAGCTACATCGGCCACATCGAAATCATAGGCATCCTTGCTCAGAATCCCGACATTATCGACAGTCAGACCGACGGCAGGCTGATCCATACGGGCTCCTATACCGCGCACATAAATAGATGATGTGATGCGCGACCCATAGTCAGGAACATAAAAATTGGGGACTACATCGCTCATCCCTTTTACTCCGACAGCTCCGAGGCTCTCAGCTCTTGCTGAAGATATATGATTGCCCGATTGAGGACGAAGCCGGTAATTGGATTGCCCTTTAACGGCAACCACATCGAGTTCGTCGAGCAATGTAGCCGTATAAGGGAGAAGAGAATCAACGGAATACGCCTGCTCATCGCGGGCGACGACCACCACTTCATTATCTATCTTCTCCGGCATTTCAGGAAGAGTCACTTTCGGAGCCGCCGTAGCGGATCCCGCCAGGCAGACAACCATAATGACATATAACATTCGCATATATGGAATCACAATTCAATCATTGTCAATGGTAATGAATTTGCAAAGTTACAAATTTTCGGGCATAATCAAAAGTGCCAATGTTGCGGGAGTACAAATATTTTTGTAATTTTGCTGATAATTCCAATTCGCGTCCTGACAAACGAAAAGATTAATTTTCGCGAATTTAAAGAGAAACGACCATGAAATCTATCAAAGAAATATTCCGGATCGGCACCGGGCCGTCGTCATCACATACAATGGGACCTCGCAAGGCTGCCGAACTCTTTCTTGACTCTCATAAAGGCGCTGCCGGGTTCGAGGTGATACTCTATGGCTCGCTCGCGGCGACCGGCAAAGGCCACATGACAGACTCAGCCATTTTCGACGTTCTCTCGCAATCGGATATGCCGGTTAAATTTATATGGAAACCTGAAGTATTCCTTCCCTATCATCCCAACGCAATGACGATCCGATCGCTCGACAGCATCGGATTTCCTACTGATGAAAAGACCTACTATAGCGTAGGCGGGGGAGCTATCGAAGAAGAAGGGAAGGGTCACGAAGGCTCGCCGGAACTCTACAACCTTGATTCCCTGACTGAGATAATGCAATATTGCGAGCGCACCGGCCACTCCTATTGGGAATATGTAGAGCAGTGTGAAGGGCCCGGAATATGGGATTATCTTCGCGAAGTTTGGGAGGCTATGAAAGCGGCAGTAGAAAGAGGTCTTGCCAAAGAAGGGAGATTGCCGGGTCCGCTGAATCTTCAGCGTAAGGCCAATTCTTATTACGTCAAGGCAGGAGGCTACCGGGATAATCTCAAATCACGCGGTCAGGTATTTGCTTACGCACTCGCAGTCAGCGAGGAGAATGCATCAGGAGGCACCATCGTTACTGCCCCGACCTGCGGATCATGCGGAGTTGTCCCGGGAGTTCTCTATCATCTCTGGAAGAGCCGCAATTTTCCGGAGATGCAGATGCTTCACGCTCTTGCAACGGCAGGACTTTTCGGAAATATCGTCAAGCAAAACGCTTCGATATCTGGTGCGGAAGTTGGCTGCCAGGGAGAAGTCGGAGTAGCATGCGCAATGGCAGCAGCAGCCGCAAGCCAATTATTCGGTGGAAGTCCGGCTCAGATAGAATATGCAGCAGAGATGGGGTTGGAACATCATCTCGGTATGACTTGCGACCCTGTCTGCGGACTGGTGCAGATCCCCTGCATTGAACGCAACGCCTACGCTGCCGCCAGGGCTTTGGATGCCAATATCTACGCCAGCTTCACCGACGGAAATCATCGCGTTTCCTTCGACAAACTCATTAAAGTCATGAAAGAGACCGGCCACGACATCCCTTCCCTATATAAGGAAACTTCTACCGGAGGCCTTGCAAAAGATTACAAACAGATGTAAGGCCGATGGATTTCGCGGTTCATACTCTCGGATGCGGCTCTGCAAAGCCCTCGCTGCGTCATCAGCCATCATCAACAATTGTCGAATTCCGTAATAACCTATTCATGATTGACTGCGGCGAAGGAGCTCAGCTTGCCATGATGCGCAAGAGACTCAAGTTCCAACGCCTGCGCCATATATTTCTTACCCATCTTCATGGCGATCATGTCCTGGGACTCCCGGGGCTTGTCAGCACTCTGGATCTGCACGGCACGGGAGGCGAGCTCACCATCCATACTACTTCCGAGGGAGAAAAAATTCTATCCCCTATTCTGAAGGCATTTGCAGGATTCACGGATTTTAAGATAAATTTCAATATCCTATCACCCTCGGGAGGCGAAACGGCTTTTGAGAACCATTCTCTAAAGATTCGCACAGTCAGGCTCAATCATCGGGTGCCGACCCTGGGATATATATTCGAGGAGAAACCCCGCCTGCGCCATCTTAGGAGGGATATGTGTGATTTCCATGGCGTCCCCATGTCACAATTCAATAAAATCAAGGCAGGACATGATTTCATAAAACCCGACGCGACAGTAATCCCTAACGACCGGCTGACCTCTCCCCCATCTCCGTCATTATCATACGCCCATATCTCCGACACTGCATATACGCCTCGACTTGCGGAAGAGATCGGCCCCGTCACCCTGCTCTTCCACGAAACGACGTATCTCGATGCAGATCTTCCCCTTGCAGCACCCCGCGGACATTCTACAGCGCGACAGGCAGCTGAGATCGCAAAAGCATCAGGGGCTAAATGGCTTCTTACGGGCCACTATTCATCACGTTACTCCGACGATGGCCTTTTTCGTAAAGAGGCTGAAGAGATATTTCCCAACGTCATACTCAACAATGAAGGCCTGACCACCGATCTAACCAAATTATAAGACCAATAAAAAATGAAAAAATAAAGCCGTCGCTACAAGATTTGTAGCGACGGCTTATTATATCAGCTTAGTTGATTTAAACTTAGAAGAGGAGTTTGGCAGTCTTCACGCCTGAAGCATTGCTTACCTTCACGAGGAGAAGGCCGGAAGCGGGTGCGGGAGCTACGAGCTGACCATTCTGAGTCTGATATGCAGCAAGCTTGGTGCCGTCAAGAGCATAGACTTCCACGAAGCTATCTTCAGATACGTTCACCTCAAGAGAAGCTCCATTCTTAAGGATAGCGACATTGTTGTCAGTTACGATACTTTCAACTGCATTCGGTGTAGAATATCCTGCTGCAGAGAAACTGTCGGAGGCTACAATCGTGCGATCCTGATTATTGATTATAAGTAATACAATCTCAGTATTCTTGATATTCAGAATAGTCTCGGGAATATCAAATTCCATAGAGAATTTCTGGGCTTCATCAGACTTCCATACAGTCGGAAGAGTAACTCCTTCGAAAGAGGGGAAGATTCCGCGCGAAACGTGCTGGTATGTAATCTTACTGAATGAAATAGTCTCGTTGCCAAGATTTCCGGAAGCAGAGAATGTGTTTAGATAAGGCACCATTCCTTCTACTGCTCCCATTTGCCGGAAAGCATTATAGGCTGAGATTCCGTCGGTATAGTTGGTAGCAAGATAGTTAGACTGGTTATAACCGCGGTTAGTCCCCTTCACATCATTTTCCACTACCACCACAGCGGCATTAAGATTTCGCATAGCCGCATCATAGCCATTCTTCACCTCATAAACCACCTTTGCTTTCTGACCTTTCAGATCATAGCCATCCTGTCCCTCGGGCATTTCTACTGATATGATCTTAGCCTCGTTATGAGAAGTAAGGGCAAGGAGTTCTGCTACTTTAGTAGCAGCTGTCGGGTCAAGGCCTCGAGTTGAACGGTTCATCGTGCAGCCCGGCATGTTGGCAGTGCCGTTGACTTCGGCTACTGATACAGTATAACGTTCATTGCCACGAGCCATCGGATCATCACCGAAAGTAGAGTTATGGATACCGATATTAATTACCTTGCCTTGCGTTTCAGTTCCGGGATAAGTAGCATGATAGTAATCCAGGGCTGCGATGCCGCGCGGACACCATCCGCATTGTGTACCGGTCATTTCCTCGATGACTACATTATTTTTATAAAGTACTTTCGGGAAGCCGAAAGCGCCCTCGATAGTACTGGAGACAGCGCCCTCAAAATCGGGAGTGATGACGATCTTATAGTTGAGGGGAGTGTCGGTCTTGGGAGTATAGACATTTTTAAACTGGATTCTCTGCGCTACGGGCACGT
The DNA here is from genome assembly GCA_029057985.1 of Muribaculaceae bacterium. Classification (GTDB taxonomy): domain Bacteria; phylum Bacteroidota; class Bacteroidia; order Bacteroidales; family Muribaculaceae; genus Lepagella. The sequence continues at coordinate 22,782 of JAIDYR010000050.1, forward strand.
ATGAGTTAGCAACTCCGAAAGCTTTCTTATATGTAGCCTCTGTGATCTTCTCGTCATTAATATAAAGGTCCACGAGCATGTTAGGACATGTAATAGGCGCTTTCATCTTGACATTATAGTCGATAGTGACGGGGTCATTGACGTATGCGAGCTCGGAAGTGAGATTCGCATCCATACTGAGGATGTATTGTCCCCAACGAAGATTTGAGAAGCCTGTGAAGCCCTGCGACTGACCGTCGACTACAAATGCTATGCGCACTTTCTTGCCCTGATAGCCATTGATGGAGCAGACTTTTTCAGTCTTATCGAAATTTTCGCTATCTGCCTTTCCGGTCACATAGTTGGAAAAGATTTCGGTAAAGTCAGAGCGATCCGTGCCACCTTCCGACACCATCACTTTGAATGTATGCTGTCTGCTGGCATTGGGGCTTCCTAATGCATTTTTGGCAGTATAAGCGTAAGCATTGAAGTAAAGCGAAGTGACGTCATAGGGGACCTCAATCTCGGGAGAGATGAGCCATTGATCCGCGATAGCGCCGCCTTCGAAGTCAGTGTTGGCGCAGATGATTGACTGCGTGCCGACGTCATAGATTGTATAGTACGGGCCGCTGCCGTCCATGTTGAATATTTCGGCGGCCAGACCGGAGGGTTTGGCGCCATTACCTAAAGTAATCCAGTCCTCTGAAGGCCAATGGCTATCTTTGGCCATTTCCACGAAGTTTTCTTCGAAGAAGACCGGAGTGTCGAGGGTATAGGCCGATGCCGAAATGGTCATCGTCGCTACAGCCACAGATAGTAGAATCTTTTTCATCGATATGGTTGAATTAAGTAAATATGGTCGTTAATTAGATTCAAAGTTTTGAAAAATAGATTCAAAGTTTTGATTGCCGCAACCGCTTTCAAACGCAGTTTGCCGCTCTATATGGCAAAATAAATATAAAAAATTCATTTCCCCAAATAAAGCGGCAAAAAAGTGAATGAAAACCGGGTTTTTTATGAATAGGTTCTATTCAATTGTGATGAGACGACCCGCCGTATGCGATGTAATCAGAGGATAATACTGACTCTGGGCTGAAGCGATCCCGGTGGAATAGCGGCCATCGCGCGCGGCAGTCACTTCGTATGAGAGCACATATCGGCCTTTTGGTAAGCGTGTGATATAGAAGTTGACATCGGCCCGACGAGTCTCTCTAAGCAACCACAGGCCATCAAGCGGTTGATATTCCGTCAGTTGCTCCTTAGGTTGCATCCAGCTTCCGAGACGGTCGGTGAGCAGCACATAGTCCATGTCGCGGTCAGTCTCAAGGGTCAGTGTCACGAGTACGCGATCACCCTTACGGAATGTACCGGCATCGCTACCTGCATTACGCTTGCCTGACTCGACCTCGATCGGTAAAAGCGATTTCTTAATTTTCAGTTGCGCTGTCTCGTGAGCCTTGACATCCTCAATAGGCGCAACATATTGAGTTAGAACTCCTCCCCAGGCAGGCCCGGAACCATGACGATGGATAGTCAGAGTCTTGCCGGAAGAAGCCATGGGATCCAGATTCAGACATCCGTTCTCCGATATTTCGATCGGAGTGCCGTCAAGAAACGCCTGCAATTCGGAGGATTTCCCGGTTTCCATATCAAGCTTATCGGCATCAATAAGAATCGAATTGGCCACCGCGGCTACTCCGGCCTCACCGAGTTCGAGATTCCAATCCCGCGTCTGACGAGATAGAATGAGATATTGTTCGAGCCTTGAGATAGATTCCTGTCCGGACTTGGAGTCTGCTTCGACAGTTCTGAAGGCTTCCAGGCAACGCGCTGTCAGCCATAGCGGAGACGGCGCGCTCCAACCCTCGGAGGAAGTATCAAACCACATCCCCTTATCCGGAGTATAAGACGCAAATTGCCTTACGGATTCCATAATACCCTTTGCAAGAGAAATGTTGGAGCTGCCTCCTTCCTCCTTCAGCAGTATTGCGGCGGTAGCCTTCTCCATAACAGAAAGTTTACGCCATTCCGAAGGCAGACGACGCAGCATATCACGCTTCATTTCGAGTATGACTCCGGAGGGTTTTGAGTCAGTTGCCGACCGGCGGTCGTAGAGATAAGAAATTTCAGCGATCAAAGGATATTGACCTCTATATTTCTTTACGGTCTCGGTATAATCTTTGCCCACTACCGCATCACAATACTTCACGCCGTTGGATATCATCGATGCCAAGCGCTTGTCGGCAGGTAGATATCCTGATGTGCGGAGTGACCCGAGGCAAGAAAGGACTTGGCGGGTGATCCATTCCGAACCCGGCATACCCTTCATCCAGCTCCAGGATCCATCGGAATTATTAGTCTTTGCCAAAGCATCAATTCTCCTCGCAATGCTCTTTTCCATTGAAGTCTTGTCAAGAAGCGACGACAGATTCGCCATTCTCTCGGTCTCCGACTCGGCATTATTGACCCATGGAGTAGAGTTGAGCGATTGAAGTTTAAGCTCCTGATTCTGCTGCAATGGAGAGATCAGCATAGAATCCCCCCGGGATATCATTTTTTCCAATCCGCTGCGCAGAGAAGGATTGCGGGATAAAATCCCGCTTGCCACTGCATTCGCATACATTGCCGCCGCCTGCACGAGAGCCGATTCTGAATCAGGCTCAATATTTCCTGAAAGAGCTGTCAGCACAAGCCATTCCGGATTGTTGCAGAAATTTAATGTCACCTTATCCGAAGTTGTCATCTTCGGCAACTGAATCTTCTTTTCATCGCAACCCGGCTCGAAATAAAACGTTAAAGCGTCGCTCACCGGAGTTGATGAAGGAAGTACAGTCAGAGCCCCTTGCTCGCCGTCACTCCCCTTATCCGAACGACTTACAGCCCGGACCCCGAGTAGGGAGTAATCAGAAGGCACGGTGAAAGTGATGGAGGCCTGACCTGTCGAATTGGCGTCGATAAGTCGGGCTCCGGTAGATTCAAATGCGAGGACTTTGCCGGTAGCAATATCAAAAATGTCGAGTCGTGTATCTATAGAAAGAGGTTGATCGGTATTATTGATGACTGTGGCACTTATCTGAGTAAGGTCGCCCGTAGTCAGGAAGCGAGGCATGGAGGTCGACACCATCACCGGCTTCGAGGCAACCGCGGATTTACGCAGAATAGTAGAATTCAACTGCTTGTCATATCCTAAGAGTTGCAGATTCCATTCGGTATTAAAGTTCGGCACTTCGAATTCCAAAGTGACGTAGCCATCCTCATCTGTATTAAGCATCGGGCGGAAGAAGGCAAGGGGCATCTCCATCGAACGAAGTTCGGATTCATTGACCGAAGCGCCATTGTCATGATTCGCCACTTCTCCATCTTCCTCTTCCTCATGTACTTCACTCTCTGCGAGCATCGCTCCATTCATCTTTTTCTCCGACATTCCATACCCCTCAGATTTTACGGCATTGGCCGACATCATATCTGCCGACGCCTCAGCGTCGTAAAGCATTGCTACCTCTTCGGTCACATCGACTGACCCTGTCAAAGACGCCTGCTTACTCATTGTATATGAGCGGGTGCCTCGGATTCTCATCCCCAGCAGATCAGATACTCCAGAGTATCTGAATTCAGGATCGGCAAATCGGACTGAGGAATAGTCGATATTGACTGTCTTGCCAAGATTCTCAAACGATGATATCTCTCGCAACCACGGGAAATCAATGCCGCCGAGAGTCCGGGTACTGAGCAACGAACGGGGAGAGAAACGCCAATTGAAAGGAGTTATGGCATCAAGAGCAGAGTTTGACAATACTGCAATAACCGCACCGTCACCGACAAAGGCGGAATCAGGAAGATTATCTGACAAATCTGCATTATCAGCCATATTGACCGACTTATTTTCCCAACCGGACATCAGACGGAACTTCCATATCTCCCGCTGACCGGGTACAAGTCGGTCGCGGAAGGTATCGACGCGGAAAAAGGTCGTTCGGCTCTCACGCGGAGGGAAAATGGTGACAAAGCGCTCTATAGTCTGAAGGTCATGGCATCCTCCAAGATATAGCCTCACAGTCTCCCCATCTTTAGGAGCGGCAACTTTAACTGTCATATTCTCTCCCTTAGGCCGAAGCCATTCACGACGCAGCGTGCCATTGGCATCGGCAATCTGGCAGTAGACAGCATTTTCTTTATAAGACGCTCCGACAATAACCTCTATATTTTTCTGTCCGGGTTGGGCATAATATGCCTCTTTGGGCACCCATAAAGCCGTCGGCATAGGAGGAGTCTTATCAGACTCCCTGAAAATCACCAATTGTGTCTGAAGGGTATCCGGACGCCAAGTCTTGTTGCCGTCCTTATCTTCAATTTTGACAGCTTCAGACATGATTACGCGAAGCATATATAAGCCTGAGGGGAGAGCCGAGGAGGAAAGAGAGAGTTTAGGAGAGACAAATTCCCCTTCTACTATAGGATTGCTGAAATCGGGAGTTGCCTTCCGCGAATCAAGCTTTACAATTTCATATTGAAGCTTTCGACTTACCGAATGTCCTGATATATCCGAAACTTTTATGGGCAACGCAATATCTTTACCATCGACATTAATATCAGTATTTCCGGCAAACTGCAGACTATAGCCCTCTCCTATTGCAAATGACTCAGGCGAAGATGACTGAGTTTCTCCGGCGGGAATTGAAGCTGCCGCAATTGCAGAGAAGTGCCCGAAGGCATAATCCCGGGCATCCTCTGACGACATGGCAAGAATAGTTTCAAATCTACCTTTCCCGTCGGTCGGCACCTTTACATTATAGCTGTTTCCTATATTTCTTGCCTGCATCCATGGACGCCACCATGGCTGGAAGTTGATAGAGATAGTCACTTCGGCATCTGCAATCGGCGAACCGGAATATGTCGTCACCATGCCTGATATCCGAATTTCATCATCGCTTGAAGAGTTATCCCTTCCGACTTCCGGACTTTCCATAACCACACGGAAGGTCGGCGCCTGATATTCCGCAACCTGCACGCTCGCACGCCCGAAAATTCTATTGGAGTCGGAGATCTGAAGCGAGAAGTTTCCCGTCAGGCCTTCAGAAGGAATCTGAAGCGAAGCGACTGCGCGACCGTAGTCGTCGGAAGTGAGAGTTACGCGCTCTATCTCTTTATAATTTGCATCTCTTAGCACCAAGTCAAACTTCCGGTCTGCTGCGACGCTCAGTAAATTATCCTTACATTCACTGACTACTATCACAGCCCGGATTGAATCGCCGGGATGATAGAGAGCGAGATCGGTCAGAATTGAGCCCGATAGTTGATTGTCATCGGGGGCATAAGCATAACCCTGACCTCCATCCCAGAGAATCCGGTCATTGCCGTGAGTTATAACTGCTCGGCATTGGCGGAACGGCACGCGGATCTTTCCGTCATTATCGGTCACGCCGGATGTCGTCTTCCCTTTTTCATTATAGACTGTGGAAGTAAAATTAACCTTGGCTCCACTGACAGGATTATTGTTGCGCCCGTCAGTTACATACAGTAATCTCTCCGATATGGCTTTATTATCTTTAATTTCAGAATCATCCGAAGAAAAGACATTCAATCCGCATACATGAACGATATCCGGTCGAGAACGCTTCACTCCGCTGAAAATACCCGACAAGTCATGCGACGCCGACATTACAAGAGCATAATAACCGGGCGAAAGCGGACCTACTTCGAGAGTATCTTTCCTTTCAGACGGAAAAATCCCCGATTCTGAATTCACGTTTCCATTTTGATTTCCTCCGCCATCGGCGATTTGCAATAACGTCTGAATCTTACCTGTCGGACGAAGATTCTCGTTCATAAGTTTATCGCCTGACTGACCTTCGCATTGAGCGGCAGCAACCGGCACCAACAACAGGTAACCTCCAGTCACATTGCGGGAAGTAATCTCAATCCCGGAAGTCGTTGCGGGGAGCCAACGACCCTGAGTCGTAAGATTATATGAGGGCTCTGTCAGTCGGCTCATGATTCCCTTCAAGATATTTTTTTCATCCGCCGTTGCAGGGCCGGCGAGGGCGTCGTTAAGCAGCGTGTAAAGTTTCCGGGAATTTGCAATTTCACTTGTATTGAATTGGCTTCCGAGATAGAGTGCAATCAGAAGAGGAGCGCGAAATTCCGATCCCTGCGGATAAATCTTCAATAATGTCGCGGGATACCCGGATATAAATGCATTCCCTGAGGAATTAGCTTCCTGAATATAATTGATTTTGGCCAATCTCGCACGAAATAATGCTCTTTCTCCCTCCGCACCTCTATTGGCATCAGCGGAAATAAGAGTTTCAAGAAGTGAATCAACAGTCAAGTGTTCTCTTCCCGAATCTCCGGACACGACATCTACGATATTTTCGGAGCTATCCGTTGAAGCGACGGAACCATCCTTTTCAACTTGACGGAAAGGTATTGAATTTGCCTTTCTATTTATTTCCCTTACGATATCAAGACTTTGATAAGTGGCGAAATCAAGAACCGAGAATCCTGCTTTCTCTGCATCGGCAGTATCGGTGAGGATACCGGAAATAATAGAGATTGGGATAACGGATAAAGCATCCGGGCTTACAAACACTTTATCCAGAGCTTTATTTATCTGCGACTTAAACTGCTGTCCGCTCCAAAGCATGGGTTCGGAGTTCAGTTGGTCAGCAGGGAGTTCTCGCTGATCGAATTTCCACGAATTTGAAGTATAGACTTCCCGCAGCAATTTAGCCTTGAGAAGGGAAGCCATCTCTTTCCAAGGCGAATTGCAAGTCGCTGCAATCCGGTCGTAGCGCTCTGCGATCGAGCCGATACTGTCACTGCTGATCTGACGCGCAGCGACCGATAATTGCATGGCTGCGAGAATGGCCTTCTCGCCGTCATTATCCCTTAGTGCTTCTTCAAAGACCGGCGCAGCGTTTTTCCTTACATCGACAGGATAAGCAAAATCCGGATTCTCGAAAGTTGATACATCAGAAGATCTTGCAATCCCCGCCGATGACGCGCCGGACTTTGATTTCCCTGTTTTTTTCACTGTTGCGTTTTTTTTAGGTGCATAGTTCTCTGCCGAATAAGACGGCAAGCTGATTCCCATGCTTACGACAAAGCAAAAAAGGAGGGTTAGAAGCCCTCCTCCTCTTTGATTAAATATGGTAAGAAATTGAGTCATACTTACGGGTATTAGTAAGTAATATTTTTAATTCTTTAATTCACTCTCCTGATTTGCCGGGTTATGAAAGATTAAGAGCCCGTTTACTAAGAACTGTTAAAATTTCATTTTGATCGAATATCAACGATAAAACGCCCATATTTTGGCCAGTTTCGATCTTTTCATCGGTCACGATGCCCGCATCGCTCCCTCTTCAAAAATCGAAACTGCCTCAAAATCTGTACATTTTCTCGTTAACATTCTTTAGTAAACTGGCTCTAAATCTTATCGTTGCTCCTTCTTTTCGCGCTTGCGCTGCTGATGCATCTCGTGCATTCTATTTCTGAAGGTTTCCTCAGCCTCTTTCATTTTATATATTTGCTTTGCCGACAGAAATTTCTCAAATTTAGCGTCATAGTCCTTGACGAGCTGGCTATCGCGCACTTTGCAATCATTGACTATGTCCATCTGCGACTTATACTCAGCATCGGAAAGTTTGCCCTTAAGTCTATTTTCAGCATCCCTCATCTTTTTGAAATTTGCAAGACGCTCATCGCATAATTTATTGTATAACTCTACAAATTTAGGCTTCTGAGCATCACTCAGCTCCATTTCCTGCGCGAGATACTTTATCTTATATTCCCGGAGTTCCTTGAGCTTATTCGCATCAGGCTTTCCTCCGCCCGGATGAGCAGAGACTGCGAGCGAAACGCCAAAGAGTATGATCAATAGCATTAAAATCTTCTTCATATCAGCTTCGTAAAATATGTTATCACTTATTTTATTTACATAAGAGCCCGTTTACTAAGAACTGTTAAAATTTCATTTTGATCGAATATCAACGATAAAACGCCCATATTTTAGCCATTTTCGATCTTTTCATCAGTCACGATGCCCGCATCGCTCCTTCTTCAAAAATCGAAACTGCCTCAAAATCTGTACATTTTCTCGTTAACATTCTTTAGTAAACTGGCTCTAAGTTCAAAAAGATGAACTTAAATGATATTGTCATACTCGGGCTTTATTTCATATCCGAAGTCTTTCTCAAACTCGGAAATGGAGGCGTAATCATCCGTCACGGCCTCTTCCAACTCAAAATCATCGATATCATCGGCCGGCGCTGTCGATTCATAAAAGTACTCGAATGTGTCGGAATCGTCCATGGCAAGCACCACACTCTGCGGCGGATTGTCAAGATCGGCCGATTGTGCATTCTGCGAGGCAATGTGAAACATCTTCATCATACACCATATTCCGGCAAACATGGCCGCCATATAGACGTATGGCTTGATTCTCTGCCAACGCGACATCTCTACGACCTTCGGACGCTCGGGATATTCGGGGAGCTTTGACATCGTCGATGAGACAAACTCCTCAAAGTAACCCTCCGGAACTTTCATACCTGTCTGTCGCCCGGCGTGACTAAGCAATTTATCTTCTTTTCCCATAATTTACGGGTATTTATATCGTAATTATTCAATTCAACATCTTATTGACTATATCCACGCAGAAAAGTTTAATTCAGTATTCCAATTTTTTTATCTATTTCGTAAAAATATTGTATTCTTGCATATTTTAACATTTTTAAGTCCGCGCATTATACCTCAGATAGGAAATATCACGTTTTTTTATTAACTTTACGCGTATTTTTAACTCAATTTTAAAATCATGGCGTTCTCTACGGCTATCGACGAAAAACAACTCATTGAGGATCTACAACGGGAATCGACAGCCAACAAGGCTTTCGAATTGCTCATGCGTACTTTCTCGGAACCCCTCTATTGGCAGATCCGTAAGATGGTCTATAACCATGATGATGCCAATGATCTCCTTCAGAATGTATTTCTTAAAGCCTGGAATAATATCCATAATTTTCGCGGAGATGCAAAACTTTCCACATGGCTTTATAAAATAGCCGTTAATGAAGCTATCAATTTCATTAATCGCGAGAAATCCCGACAGAATATCTCAGCGGATACCGACGACACATCCTTTCTGCTCGATCGTCTTGAAGCTGATGAATACTTCGACGGCGACGAATTGCATGAGGATTTACTCAAAGAAATAGCCAAACTGCCGGAGAAACAACGCCTTGTCTTCAATATGAAATACTTCGATGAAATGAAATATGAGGAAATCTCCGATATTCTCGGGACTTCCGTAGGAGCGCTGAAAGCCTCCTACCATCACGCCGTCAAGAAATTGACTAAGGCATTCGGACTCGCTGCCACATTAGGCTTCTTAATCCTAACCTCTCTCACAGTAATGGCAGTTCCTGCTTCTCCCGACATCTTGACCCATACCCAACCCGACGGCTCCGTCATGGAGTTCCGGCTGATCGGCGATGAGAATCATCATTATATGGTATCTTTAGAAGGACAGGAGCTCCGTATAGATCCCGACGGATGGATGCGTCCGATAGCAAAGTCCGAAAGAGTCTATGCTTCAGAATCCGGTCAACTTCCTGCTGTCAATCCCCCGAAATATCTTCTTTCGGGATCTTCTTTTCCGTGCGAGGGGAGCCCGAGAGCGTTGGTTGTGCTGGTAATGTTTAAAGAGCGTTTCTTCTCGGTTGAGAATCCTCAGGACTATTACTCAAGGATGCTCAACGAAGAGGGATTCTCTGATAACTTCGCCACCGGATCGGCCCGGGATTTCTTTATTGAAAATTCCGGAGGCAGATTTGCTCCGCAGTTTGACGTCTACGGACCCGTGAAGATGCAGCAACCGATGAGCTATTATGGAGAGAATGATATTTACGGCTATGATCTTCATCCCGAAGAGATTGTGATCGAAGCCCTCGATGCTCTCGTCGGGAAAGTGGATTTCACCAAATATGACACTGACGGCGACGGAGTCATCGATAATGTCTATATCTTTTATGCCGGATATGGCGAACAAGATTCCGGAACCCAGACACTCATCTGGCCTCACTCGGCAGATATACTCGACTTTGAACTTGATCGGGATTATTACTTCGACGGACTCCTACTTAACCGCTACGCTATGAGTAATGAACTCAGAGCCAACACTACCGTCCCCGACGGCATCGGCACTTTCGTCCATGAGTTCAGCCATGTCCTCGGCCTTCCCGATTTTTATGCTACTGCTTATACAGGGGCTTTCACTCCGGGGCGCTTCTCGACCATGGATATGGCTCCTTATAATAATAATGGTCGCACTCCCGCTTATTATTCTATCTTCGAGAGAATGTGTCTGGGATGGGCTGACCCCATTGAGATTACCGAACCGGGAGAATACAGCCTGCGCCCCATCCATGAGAGCAATACGGGATTCCTGATTCCGACAGAGAATCCGGATGAATTCTATTTGCTTGAGAATCGTCAGCAGGTCATCTATGACAAGTATATTCCGGGTCATGGAATGCTCGTATGGCATATCGATTTCGATCAGGATATCTGGGATCGCAATGTTCTTAACAACAACCGCAATCATCAACGCATCGATCTCGTAGAGGCCGATAATCGCCAATCGGATGCCACGCGTCAATCCGACCCCTTCCCCGGCCACAGTACAGTTACCAGATTTACCACAAAATCCTCTCCGGCACTCCTTTCATGGGCCGGAAAACCTCTTCCGGTCACTGACATTACTGATATCAGGGAAGATGAGGACGGGACAATACGCTTCAATGCAGCCGGCACAACGCTCGGTATCGACAACTCATTATCACCGTCTTCCTCTAACGACATTACCTCCAGCGACGGCCGGCTCTTTAACCATTCAGATTCTGAGACGGCAATGATCTACGACACCTCCGGACGACTTATCTCCTCTCTTCTGCCCGGCCAAAGCGTAGTCCTTCCCGCCGGCTTATACATCGTCAGATCAGGAGAAGACACCATCAAACTTCTGAATAGATAATATTTACTTCTGAATAGATAATATTTACTTCTGAATAGATAATATTTACTTCTGAATAGATAATATTTACTTCTGAATAATAGCATATATGAAAGCGGGACGCAATCAATCGCGTCCCGCTTTCATATATGCTATTATTTATCTTAATTTCCGTATTATATCAATCTACGCCGCGGTTCTCCTTATTGAATATATGGCGCAGGCGGGAAAAGATACGCTTTGCAGTCGATTCCGTCGGCACGATATTGGGTTGATCCTTGAGGCTCTCGATAGCGCTCTTCTCTGCATCTGTCAGATTCTCCGGAACGTAGACCATGACGTTGACGAGCAGATCGCCTCTTAGAGAGGAGTTCATCTTCGGCAATCCCTTACCACGCAGACGAAGCACTTTACCGGGTTGAGTACCGGCAGCAATCTTCAGACGCGCCCTGCCCTCTACGGTCGGGACTTCAGCGCTGCCGCCTAAAGCTGCGGTCGGGAAGTCAAGCATCAGATTATATATCAGGTCAATTCCATCGCGGATCAGCTCGGCATTCTTCTCTTCCTGAATGACGATAAGCAGATCGCCGTTGACGCCGCCGTGGCGAGGAGCATTACCTTGTCCGCGCAGAGTCAGAACGTCGCCGTCGCTGACACCTGCGGGAATCTTGAAGCTTACGATCTCATCTTTCTTCTCAACGCCGGTGCCGTGGCAATAAGAGCAAGGCTCAGAAATGATCTTTCCTTCGCCGTTGCAATCCGGACATACTCGCTGAGTCTGCTGCGGACCAAACATTGTCTGTTGCACTCCGGTCACATAGCCCGAACCATGGCAGCGTTCGCAAGTCTTGAAGGCTGTGCCGTCTTTAGCGCCGGTGCCCTTACAATGTTCGCAAGCGACCATGCGGGGGATCTTCAGCTTCTTCTCGACTCCGTTCATTATATCTTTCAAAGTGACCTTGACGGTGATTCGCAGGTCTGTGCCCTTATTGACACGCTTCCGCGGAGCGCCTCCACCGGCTGCACCGCCGAATCCACCGAAACCGCTGCTGAAGTGACCACCTCCGCCACCTCCGAAGACATCGCCGAAAATATCGCCGAAGTTGGCGAATATATCCTCCATGCTCATGCCGCCGGAGTAGTAACCGCCTGCGCCACCGGCTCCGCCGAAGCCCTGCGGACCCATGGAGTGGCCGAAGCGATCGTACTTAGCGCGCTTGTCGGCATCGCTCAGTACGTCGTAAGCTTCCGCTGCCTCCTTAAACTTCTCCTCCGCTTCCTTATCATCGGGATTTCGGTCAGGATGGTATTTTACGGCCATCTTACGATAGGCCTTCTTTATTTCATCGGCTGAAGCGTCCTTACTGACGCCCAGCACTTCATAATAATCTCTTTTTTCTGCCATTCGTGGAATCTCCTATGCTTTAAAGTGATTCATAATAGATTAAAGGAGTGGCTGATTATTGACCGACTACGACTTTCGCATGGCGAAGGACCTTGTCGTTGATCATATATCCCTTTTCCACTGTATCAAGTATCTTACCCTTCTTATCCTCATCCGGAACCGGCACGACTGAGATCGCCTCGTGCTTGTCGGCATCATATACGTCATCGGCCGGGTCAAACGGTTTCACTCCGTTGGCCGCAAGGTATTTTACCAGTTTATTATAGATAAGCTGCATCCCTTCTTCCACAACTTTCGAATCCTCGGCTCCTTCAGCAGCTTTCAGTCCGCGTTCGAAGTCATCAACTATAGGAAGCAGACCTTTGAGTACATTCTCACCTGCATTGCGGATAATCTCCGATTTTTCCTTAAGAGTGCGCTTGCGGAAATTATCAAATTCCGCCATGAGGAAAAGGTATTCTTTCTTCTCCTTGGCGAGTTCTTCACGAAGCTTTTCCTCTTCGCTCTTTTGTTCTTCCTCTGCTGCATCTTCGGGGGAATCTTCTTCCTCCTGAGCTGCGAAATCATCACTTATCTCAATATTCTCAGGTTGCGTAACCTGCGGATCTTCCTCTTCACGGAAGTTATCATGTTCTTTACTCATATATAGTCTTTTTGATTTTCATAGTTTAGCGTTATAATTGCAGCAATTTTTGAGCCAAAAAATGTTAATTAAAAGTCATTCTGATATTTTTCAACTCATCATAGCCGTAATTATTTAGAATTTCATAAATATAACGCCTACAATCACGCATGAGTTTATTTTATAGCAATAGAATCGCTTTATATGGTGCATCTATCGCGTCGCAGGCCTTCCCGGCCGATTCTCTGTCAGGAAAAATCCCGTAGAGCGCAGCGCCGCTTCCGGTCATGGAAGCGTACTCCGCACCTTCATAATAGAGTGCCTCTTTAAGAGACTTCAACTGAGGATAACGCGGAAATAAGGATTTTTCAAAATCATTATGAATCTTATGGCGCCATTCTGCGACAGGGAGTTGAATGAGCTCGCGGAGCGATTCTTCTGACGGAGAAGGAGTCACACCGGCAAATGCCTCTTTGGTAGAGATATGCATGTCCGGTTTGACAATGACGATCCATTTCCCGCTGAGAAATGGCTGTATTGAATAAAGCTTCTCCCCTATTCCTTCGGCATAGGCGGGGACATTGTCAACGAATACAGGACAATCCGCTCCCAGGCACATCGCCATCTCCCTTAATTCATCGGATGTAGGAACAGGCATTCCGCGACGGGCAAGCAGCTCTGCGATAAGCTTCATGGCAAATACTGCATCGGCACTTCCGCCTCCCATTCCGGCTCCATCCGGAAGATGCTTGTCAAGTCGCACGCATATCCGACCGAGATTCCCGCCTGACCACCTCAACATCGCCTCTACTCCTTTATATACCAAATTCTTCTCCAACGGGCAATCTACGGGATTGCCTGTAAAGATAAACTCCACTCCTTCGCCTTTCTCTTTCATAGGAGTCAATTCAAGAATATCACAAAACGATTCCGGATTCCCGGGAGTTCCGGCGAAAAGACCGACAGGATAAAACACAGTCTCAAGCAGATGATATCCGTCATCACGCTTCCCGACGATATTCAATCCTATATTTATTTTTGCATTTACAAATTTAATCATCAATATGAGTTATTTATTTTTAATATTATCGATGAAATTCAGATCAAGCACCTTACGCAGAGAAAGAGACAGAACAGCACCGCGCATGAAGAGAAACGACATGAAGCATATCCAAATCAAAGAGGTAGCGGCAACAGGATTCTGATTCGACTCATGCATGATCGCTCCCAATAGATAATGAAGACCAAAGAAGCAAACTGCCCCGGTCATTGTCGCCAGCATCATTCTGAAAGTATCCGTCAACCCCACGTAGACCCCGTCGAACATAAATGCAGCTACCGACACAATCGGCAATATCCATGTGACCCATTGGATATCACACAGGGCTGCCCTTACCGATTCCACATCAGTAAGCATATTGACAATCTCAGGAGTAAATAAGAGATATGCGATAGTAAAAGATACTGTCACCACTCCCGACCAGACTCCCAAGGCCTTTACGGCCATTACAAGATTATATCTGTTTCTCTCTCCTGCATAGCGCCCGCATAAAGCCTCTCCTCCAAATGCAAATCCATCCATGAAATAACTGAAAAACATAAAGAATTGCATCAATAACGCATTGACAGCCAGAGAGGTCTCGCCCAGATGTCCGCAATAACTTGTCAAAGCGAAAGAGACTGCCATAAGGCATGCCGAACGAACAAACAGGTTGGCATTGACCTTAAAGAATCTCCCTATTTCCAGACCTTTCGTCAATCCTCTGAGCGGACTCAACATACGCCCCGGCAATAACTTTGAAGCAAAGATCAATGAGAGTATAAAACCGATCCAATTAGCCGTAAGCGTTCCGTAGGCGACACCGATAAATCCTGCTTCCAATCCGAAGACGAGTCCGAAGCTGACAGCAATATTTATAATGTTGATTGTAATAGCCACGATCATTGGATAAAGAGTATTCTGACTCCCTACCATCCATCCGCTCAGTGCCATGGTCGCGAGAATGGCCGGAGCCCCGGCTATGCTGACAACGAAATACTCTCGTCCCAACTTAGCAGCTTCGGCCGGAGGAGTCATAAGATGCAGCATCAGATCGCCAAGAAAAGGGGATAAGAGAATCAGCAGCCCACCGATTCCAAGACCGAGCAAAAGCGAGATAGTGAGTATGCGCCGGCGCCGGTCGTCGTCTCTCATGCCGAATGATTCTGCCGTCAGTCCTGAGGTACCCATCCTGAGAAAACCACAAAGCCAATATAAAGCATTGACCATCATAGTCCCTACTGAAATCGCCGCGATGTAGACGGCCGCTCCGAGATGTCCGGTGATATACGTATCGCTTAATCCGAGCAAGGGCACGGTCACATTGCTTATTATCGCCGGGCCGGCCAAAGCCCCGCTCATCCGCAGCATACTCAACAATCCGATCTCAGAATTTTTATCCTGTCGTATGATATTGCGCATTATGGATTTATTTATTAACTTTGCAAAGATAAGCATTTTTTACTATAGATGTCATCATTAAAGCTGCGTAATTTGCGGTGGGCGGCATCTTCCGTTGATAAAGTTGATCCGCAACCATTCGGATTTTGATTGACTTCATCAGGGAAATTTCAATATAAGAATTCAATACAAGGAACCACATATGTCGGATTACAATCCAAGAGCAAACCTCTCTTCGGCAGACTTCGCTGACACCGGCCTTTGGAGACTGATCATCTATATCAGCCTTAAGGGGATGAGTGCCTATTTAAAGCATACATCCGACAAAAGCCGCCCAATGGCAAAGATGCTTTCAGAATCATGGCATTCCTCTGATCCTGAATCCCTGCTGAAAAATATTGAAAACGCGGTCTATGACCATCCCGTACTGCTGGATGACTTTGCCACTGAAATCATACTCGAAACTCCTCACACGACTTTTGTGCCTAACGAAATAATCGACGAAGAGGATGATGCGGAATTTTCCGTCTATACTGCCCTGTTTCCCGGGGGGGATCCGGAAATTATAGCCGACAGACTCCCGGATTATACAGCACTCTTCTCTCTGACACGTGGCCTCGACGGCTTTATAGCAAGGACAATGCCCGGATCTCGAATACGTTCCCATCTTGCAGTAATCGCTGAGAGAATGCGTCGGCAATCAGCTCCAGGGCCGAGAGTATATCTTGACATTCGCAATGGAGAAGTCGACATTCTATTGTTTAGGGATTCTACACTTCTATCGGCAAGTGTGCAAAAATGGCGCACGCCGGAGGATATCGCATATCGGATTCTTAATCTTCTCAATGCCTACGGAATATCACCCAAAGATGCAAGCATCTTTCTCTCCGGACCGGTCGAAACCAGGAATTTACTCTCCGAAATCCTGCGGAATTTCACTCCCGAAATATCCCGGATGATCCTCCCCTTCAATCCCGGAGAGGAGACAGATATGCCCCTCGCCGCTCTTCTGCAAGCGTTTCGGGAAGGATAAAACAAAAATAAAGATGAGAATAATCAGAGGCAAATATGGTCGACGTCGTTTCGACCCCCCTAAAAATATAACGGCTCGCCCCACTACGGATTTTGCGCGCGAGAATATCTTCAACGTTATCGAGAATCTTGAGGATATAGAAGACAAGGAGGTCTGCGATCTCTTTGCCGGCACAGGAGCTATCGCATTTGAGTTTCTCTCACGCGGTGCCTCGGGAGTGACAGCCGTAGAAATGGCTCAGACTCAAATTAATTTCATTCGCTCAGTTAAAGATAAACTCGGAGATGAGACTCTCCGGATTGTGAAAGGCGACGTTTTTAAATTCATCACCGGCACACGCCGATCTTATGATATAATATTCGCGGATCCGCCTTACGATCATCCGCGTTTCGATGAAATTCCCGGACTCATTCTATCTTCGGATCTGGTCAAGCCGGGCACCCTGCTTATAATGGAGCATTCCGGAATCAGAGACTTCTCCTCGCTGCCCGGATTCTTCGAACGCCGGGAATACGGGAGTGTCAACTTCTCATTATTCAGAGTAAAATAACCCAACATCTTATTTACCCTTATAATCCATCTGCATTCCACTCTCTTTACCTCTTAACCACATAAATAAAACCTCCTCGATATTACCTCATACCTAATTATCTATTCCTCTCCCCAATTACCTAAAAATATGGCCAACGAAAATATCAAACTTGATTCAATAGAAGAAGCTCTTGAGGATTTCCGCAATGGCAAATTCCTCGTAGTAGTCGACGATGAGGATCGCGAAAATGAAGGTGACCTCATCATTGCCGCAGAAAAAATCACCCCCGAGGATGTCAATTTCATGCTGAAGAATGCCCGGGGAGTGCTTTGCGTACCGATTACTAACGCCGCATGCGAGCGTCTGCAACTTCCGCATCAGGTCGGAGATAACACATCAGTGCTCGGCACACCCTTCACCGTCACTGTCGACAAACTTGAGGGATGCTCGACGGGAGTCAGCATCAACGATCGTGCCGCAACTATCCGCCATCTCGCCGACCCGGACGCAAAACCGGAAGATTTCGGCCGTCCGGGACATATAAATCCTCTATATGCTCAGGATAAGGGAGTGCTTGTACGCGCCGGACACACCGAAGCAGCCGTCGATCTCGCCCGACTCGCCGGACTTCAGCCCTGCGCGGCTCTGATGGAAATCATGAGCGATGACGGATCAATGGCCCGACTTCCGGAACTTCGCAAACGTGCGGATGAATGGGGACTCAAACTTATCTCCATCCGCGACCTTATCGCTTATCGCCTGCGCACAGAAAATCTGCTCGAAAGAGGAGAAGAGGTCGACATGCCGACCGCTTACGGACATTTCCATCTCATACCGTTCCGCCAGAAAGACAATGGACTTGAGCACATTGCTTTGGTTAAAGGAGACCCGACAAGTCAGGAGCCGATGCTCGTGAGGGTTCATTCCTCATGCATGACAGGTGATATTTTCGGCTCCCAACGATGCGAATGTGGCGAGCAACTTCACCTCGCTATGCAGATGATCGAAAAGGAAGGTCGCGGAGCTATCATCTATCTTAATCAGGAAGGACGCGGAATCGGACTTATGGATAAAATCAAGGCGTATAAGCTCCAGGAAAAAGGTCTGGATACCGTAGATGCCAACCTCCATCTCGGACATAAGGCCGACGAACGAGATTACGGAGTCGGCGCCGGAATCCTGAACTCTCTTGGAATCACCAAGATGCGACTGATGACCAATAATCCCATGAAGAGAATCGGACTGGAAGGTTATGGGCTGGAAATCGTGGAAAATGTCCCTCTGGAGATTACTCCCAATGAATATAACCGCGAATATATGCACACTAAAAAGACCCGCATGGGCCATAACCTACACAAAGTAAATTAATCCGCGCAGACCTCCGACTGAATTCACCGGCTCTCCTCTCATTCCATTATCCTAACTTGAGACAACCTGATATGAAGCATGCAAATATAACTCTCGCTGCATCACTGCTGCTCTGCGGAGCTTCACTTTTCTCTCTTGATGCCAAGCGTCCGCTAAACCATGACGATTTCGACGCATGGCAATCAGTAAAAGCTGATGCGATCTCACGCAACGGCAACTGGAGCGCCTACAGAATCGTGCCTCAGGAAGGCGACGCAACTCTATATCTGAGAAATAACAGGAAAGGCTCTGTCATCACAATTGACCGCGGCGATCAACCATCCTTTACGGCCGACGGCAAATGGGCCATCGCCAAGTTAAAGCCTTTCTATGCCGATACCCGTAAGGCGAAAATAGATAAGAAGAAGGATTTTGATCTACCGCAGGATACCCTCATCATCGTAGACCTGTCAAACGGTCGGATTGAGAAGATTCCAAACGTAATCAACTATAAAGTAGGCGAACGCGGAGGTAATTTCATAGCATATCAGAGCTGCGACACTCTTCATATCAAACCCAAGGATCTCAAGAATAAAAAGGCCGGGAAGCCACTTATCATACGCTCTCTGACTACTCCGGCACAGAAAAGCGTGAAATGGGTGAGCGAATATGGCTTTTCCAAAGACGGCCACAGGCTGGCCCTTAAAATCACTCCTCCGGAAAAGGATACATTATCTACTCCCGGAGTGGCCATCGTCAATCTGCCGGACACTTCGATGACACTAATCGACCGCGATAGAAAATTCTATTCTCTGCCGCAATTCAACGACAACGCTTCGATGCTCGCCTACACGGCATCGGATGATTCTATCGATTCCGGCACCCGGCATGCGCGTCTTTATCTTGTCGAACTTTCGCGAACTCCCATGCTCGATCCCAATCCGAGAGAATTCGATATTTCTTTCCTGACTCTCGAACCCATCAATCTGCAACCCCCTCATTCGGATGATCCCGAGATTCAAGCTCGTCTGGAGAAAGAGCGCGCTGAAGAGATTCGGAAGTCGGCCGGCGATACATTGAGGATAAATCAATACAGCCAACCGAAATTCTCCAAGTCGGGGCGCTTCCTCTATGTAGATGTTGCTCCCGTCATCGCGCCTAACGATACAACTATCGTGGACTTCGAACAAGCTGCACTTGATATCTGGCGCTGGAACGCACCCTACACACCACCTCAGGAGAAAGCTAATCTCGACAAACTCCGGAAGAAGGGTCTCCCCGTAGTCATCGATCTGGATAATGACTGCAATTACCATCTGCTGACCAAGAATATGCTCGCGACCGTAGAGCCCCCCTTCAACCTCGATGCAGAATGGGCCTTGATACATGATCCCTCTGAGAAAATGATCTCCAAGCAGTGGGATTATTTTGCCAGGGAGGATCTCAAAATGGTCAATGTCGCTACCGGACAGACAAAGGCCATTGGCCCGGTAAGCCATGAAGCCGTTCTTTCCCCCGACGGGCGTTTCACCGTATGGTTTACCGATCGCCAATATTACGCTTATGACGTCAAGACCGGTAAAACAATATGCCTTTCAGAGAGCATTGAAGAGCCTCTTTGGAATATCGACGATGATCATCCGATGCCTTCGGAAGCTTATGGCATCGCCGGATGGGGCGAAGGTGACAATAGGGTGCTTGTCTATGATAAATATGATATATGGAGTCTTGACCTGACAGGCGAATCCGAACCTTTCAATCTGACTTCGGGTGAAGGACGAAAGAATAACCTCAAGATTCGTTATAATCGTCTCGATCCGGAATTCAGAACTCTGAAGAAGGGAGAGACCATGGTAGCCGGCCTATTTGATTATGCCACCAAGAAGTTCGGCATTGCAACTCTGCCCTACTCCGGCTCACCGGTAAAACCCTCCATAAAGATTCTTGATGAATATCGCATATCGCAGTTTAAAAAAGCCAAGGACGCCGATGTCTACATGTGGGAAAAAGCAAATTTCTCCACAATGCCGGATCTTTACACTTCCAATTCCACTGACTTCGCCCATGGCAAGCGACTGACTCATTCAAATCCTCAGATGAAAGATATTTCCTGGGGTACGGCTCAGCTTGTAAAATGGTATGCTTACGACGGCAGCCCGGCCGAAGGAGTGCTATATCTTCCGGAGGATTTTGATCCGAATGGCAGTTATCCTCTGCTGAGTGTCTTCTATGAGACCGGATCGGAAGAATTATATACTCATTATACTATGCAACCATCCTGGAGTTGGGTGAATTATCCCTTCTACGTCAGCCGGGGATATGCGGTCTTCGTGCCGGACATCCATTATAAGACTGCCGGCGTCCCGGGAGAGTGCTGCTATAATTATGTCTGTTCCGGAGTTGAAGAAATGTGTCGGCGCTATCCCGCTTTCGACAAGAAGCGTCTCGGTATCGATGGCCAGTCGTGGGGCGGATATCAGACTGCATATCTTGTGACCCGGACCAATATGTTTGCTTGCGCCGGCAGCGGCGCTCCAGTAGCAAACATGACTTCTGCCTTTGGAGGTATACGCTGGGGATCAGGCGATTCCAGAATGGCTCAATATGAGATGGGACAGAGCAGAATAGGGCGTAATTTATGGGATGCGCCGGAATTATATGTTGCCAATTCTCCCGTCTTCCATGCCGACAGGGTCGAGACCCCTCTTCTCATCATGCACAACGATGCCGACGGAGCAGTACCTTGGTATCAGGGTATCGAGCTGTTTATGGCTCTTCGACGACTTGAAAAGCCGGTATGGATGCTCCAATACAACGGTGAGGCCCATAATATCAAAGCCCGCAAAAACCGCAAGGATATAACCAAGCGACTCCAGCAATTCTTCGATCATTATCTGAAGGGTGATCCTATGCCACGCTGGATGAGGGAGGGCATATCCCCCCTCAGAAAAGGGCAGGATCTTGGCTTTTGATATATATTAGGATAACGTAAAGGGAACCTATATAGACCTCGTTTTTTATTGAAAACGGGGTCTATTTCACAACCGGTAAGGTCGGATTAATAAGGAAAAGCTTTTCTGTGGCCCGGGTGAAAGCAGTATATGCCCATCGATAGAATGATTCGTCGATAGCATCGGGATCTATTCCCGACATGTCGACATAGACGTGATTCCATTGGCCGCCCTGAGCCTTATGACACGTCACGCAATAACCATACTTTGCCTGAAGCGCATTGTAATATGGATCATCGAGAGTGTCCCTGATCTTCTCGGAAAGTTCTCCCGACTGTTCTTTCAGCACTATGTTATAGAATCTCTCCATTTCCGCGCGGGGGATAGCCGGACCTTCGGCATTGAGGGAGCGCAACATCAATTTCGCTCCTATTTCAATATCGGAAGCAGGAAAGTATAATTCGGTATCGACGAAAAAACGGCCATACATCTTTTCCGTCTTTCCGACCCATTTGACTTCTGCCATATCACCGTTTGCTATAAACGTCTTCAGCTTATTGACCTTGCTCCAGAAATAATCATTCTTTGCTATTACCAGACGGTCACCCTGCTGTAGGGGTTCCTCTGCAAACATCACCATGTTGCGGATAGCCATATTGTATTTATTGGCGCGAATATTGGAACGTGTGATTATGATGGTATTGTCAACCCCTACTTCACTCCATGAATCTGAAAGTTTATCGGCAAGATCCGACGAGGAAATAATTTCCACATCCGAAAATCCACGGGTTTCGAGCATTGGGATTTTTGTCAAGCCGTCACGGGGCATCGACTGGCGGATAAGAGTTGCATTATGAAGGATGCCGGAGTCTCCTGTCTGACGCATTGTCACGTCGAGATTGAAAACGATTGGATCAAGACCCAGATTGCGCAATCTCGCTGTGTTCATTGCCGGCGACTGCTCCATCCCTACCGGAGGCAGCTGAGCGGTATCTCCGACAAGAAGGAGAAGATTGCCTTCGTTGGAGAAGATATGACGCAACATTTGGAAAAGAAGCGAAGCAGAAGAATGACCATCCGTCACCAGAGATGCCTCGTCGACAACAAATAAAGTGTTGCGGTTAGGATTAGGAGCGAGGAAATATTTGGCATCGGGCGCCTGCGAATCAGGCCGAAAAATGCGTTTATGGATAGTGGAGGCATGCCCGAGAGCCATCTCTGCAGCCACTTTTGCGGCACGCCCGGTCGGCGCCATGACTACCGTAGGCATCTTATGCGCGGCCAATGTCTTTATCAGAGCTCCGACAATCGATGTCTTTCCGGAACCTGCATAGCCATTCAGTAAAAATACACCCCGGAAAGGTCGTTCCGTTATAAAAGTCGCCAGTGCATTTATCAAGTGCTGCTGAAGCTGATGAGGCACAAACGGGAGATTTCCCGCTATCTTTCCGGCTAAAACCGAAGAAGCCCCCGATGGATTTCCTGATAACGTTGCTGCCATGATTCAAAATTAATCATAAATTTCCATTTGAGAAAATTTCCCATTTGAGAAAATATTCTATTGATTAAATTTTCCTTAAGTGCTATTTAACTAAATTTAATGATTTCAGACAAAAACATCCGTCGGGATTGAGAATAAGTCAAAAAAAATTTGTAATTTTGTAGCAAATAAGTTCTGACAATCCCGACGTAGAGTTTTATAATCACTGAATAGATGCACTATTACTCTCTTCTGATTGTCGGACCATAGATTCAGACGATAGAAAATCAAATAAGGAACCCAATATAATTCAATTGTAAAAATTGCAATTTAACTATGAAAATTGAAAAAGTAATCGGTCGCGAGATTCTTGACTCGCGCGGCAATCCCACAGTAGAGGTAGACGTAATTCTTGAAAGCGGCGTTATGGGCCGCGCAGCTGTTCCCTCCGGTGCTTCTACCGGCGTAAATGAAGCTCTCGAACTTCGTGACAATGACCCCAAGCGCTACATGGGCAAGGGTGTCCTCAAAGCTGTAGAGAATGTCAATGGCCCGATCGCTGACCTTCTTAAAGGTTGGAATGTACTTGATCAGGTTGGCATCGATGAGGCTATGATCGCCCTCGACGGCACTGAGACTAAGTCTAACCTCGGCGCTAACGCTATTCTCGGCGTATCCCTCGCTGCTGCAAAGGCTGCCGCTAACTATCTCGATCTCCCCCTTTACAAATATATCGGTGGCGCCAACACTTATGTTCTTCCCGTGCCGATGATGAATATCATCAACGGAGGCGCTCACTCCGACGCACCCATCTGCTTCCAGGAATTTATGATCCGTCCGGTCGGTGCTTGCTGCTTCAAGGAAGGCATCCGCATGGGCACTGAGGTTTTCCACAACCTTAAGAAAGTCCTCAAGGCTCGCGGTCTCTCCACTGCAGTAGGTGATGAAGGCGGCTTCGCTCCTACACTCGACGGCACTGAAGACGCCCTCAACGTAATCATGGAAGCTATCAAGCTCGCCGGCTACGAACCCGGAAAGGATGTCACTATCGGTCTTGACTGCGCTTCTTCCGAATTCTACAAAGATGGTCTCTACGACTACACTTGGAAGCAGGCTGACGGCAAGAAACTCACTTCCGAAGAGCAGGCTAAATATCTCGAACAGCTCATCAACGAATATCCCATCGACTCTATCGAAGACGGCATGGCTGAAAACGACTGGGAAGGCTGGAAGATTCTCAC
>JAIDYR010000051.1 GCA_029057985.1 Muribaculaceae bacterium
AACTCCCGAAGCAGATCCTTACAGAATCCCTTCAGCGACATCGGCACAGTCGAACTCCTGATAATCTTTTTCGGCATTATAATTGGTAAAAACCTAAATTAAATGGAGGATAGATAAAGATGCAAATTAAACTGTTTTATTCCTCTGGTTAGATATTAGTGAATTAAATAAATTCTCCCACAAATTCATTATGTTTTCAATACGATAGGTCTGTGATAATTCAAGAGATTTTTTACCAAATTTTTTACGTTGGGTTTCATTAGTAATTAATTGTGATATTTTTTCTGCCATCAGTCTAATATCTCCAACTTTATCAATGACAAATCCATTTTCTCCGTCTTTTACAAGTTCTGCCGGCCCATTAGGGCAATCAAATGTTACTATAGGAAGTCCACAACTCATGGCTTCACATATAGTTAATGAAAAGCCTTCGTATCTTGAGCTTAAGACATATATAGAGCTGTTTATTAGTTCTTTACTGACATCTTTCGTAGCAGGATAAATACGAATTGTCTTAAGATGATTATTCTCAATTAAACTTTGGTATGGTTTTGAATCACCACTACCAAAGATATCCAAATGCCAATCCGGATGCTTCTTCTCTATAATTTTCCAACATTCTATTAAATAATCAAACCCCTTTTGCCGATCCATTCTGCCGAGTGCAATTACTCTTTTTGATGAGCAATCTGATGAAGAAAAGGGCGAAATTGTAATGGGATTAGGTATAAACTCG
The DNA here is from genome assembly GCA_029057985.1 of Muribaculaceae bacterium. Classification (GTDB taxonomy): domain Bacteria; phylum Bacteroidota; class Bacteroidia; order Bacteroidales; family Muribaculaceae; genus Lepagella. The sequence goes on from JAIDYR010000051.1 coordinate 737, forward strand.
ACTTTAGATGACCTCCATTTTTTTAAATCTCGTTTTGTTAGTACGACAATCTTATCGTATTTATTAGCTATATGAACCATTTTTCTGGTTCTTGCAAATCCAATCAATTTAGCTATTAAAGGATGTTTTGATTTTTCCGCCCATTTTGTATTGATATCATAGCAAAAGTGAAATTCAACAATCTTGTTGCTCGTATCGTTTAACTTCGGTAATACATCAAACTCCCGTCCGTAGGTGCTAATACAAATATCTTGAGGATTCTCACTAAGCCATTGGTTTAGTTGTGGATGTAAATGCTTCCTTAGTTTTTTATTTTCTAATTCCCAGCGAACCCGGTGAATGTTACTATCCAGTTGGAAGAAATCCGGTTTGGTGGGCTCTTGACAGAACGTGATAATGGTAATCTGATGGTCAGTATTCTTTTCTATCCAATTTGCTTTCTGAGTGATCACCCTTTCCATACCACCAGAATTATCCAAAGATTCTATTATATAGGTGATTTTCATTATTTCCTAATTATTATGTTTTTAAAATAGGATGAAAGTTTCTTCATCGAAATACAAATCAGAAATGATACCGGAACAGCAATCCACCATTCGACAAATGATGGTAATTGATGGAAATCTCTTACGCTGGTCATAAGATAGAGCTGAATGACATATAATTCAAGTGTGAATGTCTCCAACTATGTAAAAATTGGGATCAATATCTTGACTATGTACTTATTATGGCAAGTTCGACCTCATGATATAAGGATAATATTCACCAATAGCGGTCGCGGACCGATAAGCGACATGTCGCCGATCAGGACGTTCCAGAGCTGAGGCAACTCATCGATGGATGTGGAGCGGACGAAGCGACCGACTTTTGTTAGTCGGTCGGCATCCGGCAGAAGATTACCGTCGGCATCACGCTCATCCGTCATCGTCTTAAACTTTACGACGCGGAATATCCGTCCATCCTTCCCCGGACGCTCCTGGCGGAAGAAAGCCCCGGCGCCCTTATTCGCGAAATGCAACCATAGGGTTACCAGAGTCAACGGCACGGACAACACAATCAGCACGCCGCCGGCCGCCGTGACATCAATCAGCCTCTTGAAAAATCTTCGATAAATCATGGAACTTCGTTGTCGTCGTGGATATTCGGCTATAGGATTATTCGATTATAATCGTTCTGTGGCCTTGATTAATCCACATAGGAATCGAATGTACGTCAGGATCTTAACTTTTAACTATTAACTATTAACCGGATTATTATCGGCAAGCACTTGCCGATAATAATCCTTCAGGCATTGGCGGACATAACTCTGTTCGTAGTGCTCAGCGACGAGCTGCCGTGCATTGGCAGCCATACGCTGTCGACTTTCAGCATCTGTCATCATCCTCTCCATAGCAGAGTAAATTGCATCCGCATCCTTAGAAGGAATGATTACTCCATTCTCTCCGTCCAGTATAATCTCTCGCGAACCATTGATATCGGTCACGATCGAGGGTTTCCCCATCGCTCCGGCCTCGATCACGCAATTCGGGAATCCCTCGCGATACGAAGGGAACACGAATGCAT
>JAIDYR010000052.1 GCA_029057985.1 Muribaculaceae bacterium
ACAAAAAGTGTTATGTCGGGACGAAATTCATCCTGACCATTCTTGCACGTAAATTCCGCTGTAAAATAGAAGCTATTGTTTGACGGTGTTTTGTAATTTATTAACTTGACAGGAGATACGGCCTTCAAACGTTGATAAAACGCATAGCCCAGATCATCATTCTTCAAATCATTTCTGATGTCCTGAAGCATTTGTTTTGCAGTAATCGGAGAATTGGGATTTAGACGGTCAAACTGTTTCTCAAATTCTTCGATCAGGATATTAGTTGAAGGATCGTAGATTTTACCGGCATCTTCCTCAGATATTTTGCCAAAATATTTATAACCTAAACGTGTCAGGTGCACCATAGCAGGCATTTGCACGCGTGTGGCCTCATTAAACTTGCTCATAAAAATGACTTAAGGCTATTTTATAATCGTATAAATATAAGTAAGTTCCAAAAATTAAACTTTATTTGAGAATAAAATTACTTGAACAATAAAAAATTGGATATTTTTGTCTACTTAGAGAGTGCCAGTCAGCCACATACAAAAGTATGCTCATTACATCCTCACTCAAATCAGCTCAAAGATAACTTTCTTTCATGTGTTCATTTATTTTTCTCATTTACTTAACTAAATGTTACCGTTAAATTATGCAAATATAGCAATTTTTGCGGTAGTATCAAAGTATTGAATTTCTGAAATTAATGGGATTATCCGAAGAAGAGGTAGGAGACGAAGACGGCGGCTATGGCGCCGGTAAGGTCGGCGAGCAGGGCGTAGCCTGCGGCGTAGCGGGTGCGGCTGATGCCGACTGAGCCGAAGTAGACGGCCAGAATGTAGAATGTCGTATCCGTACTGCCTCGGACGGCGGCTGCGAGTTTGCTGACAAAAGCATCTGCTCCGTTAGCTTGCATGACGTCGAGCATCATCGCGCATGAACCTGATCCGCTCAAGGGCTTCATCAGCATCGTCGGCAGCGCTCCGACCCAACGAGTATCACCTCCCAACCATTCTACCAAACTTTCGACCCATCCTGTAAACACGTCTAAAGCCCCGGAAGCTCTGAACATCCCGATAGCCACGAGAATGGCCACCAAGTAGGGAATTATGCTGACCGCAGTCTTGAATCCCTCTTTAGCCCCTTCTATGAAAATATCATATACTCTGAGACGCTTCCAGCAAGCAACTCCTATGAAACCTATAATGACAGAAAACAGAATGAAATTGGCGATAAATGTGCTCCATTTCTGGGCATCATCAGGCGTCATGGATGAAAAAATCCATGCAACGGCACCTACTGCCAATGCGATACCTCCGAGCCATGACAGCAAGACTCGGTCGAGTCTGATACGCTGCTTTACGCATAGCGCTAAAAGTCCTACGAGGGTTGCGATTGCAGTAGCGATAAGAATCGGAAGAAATATATCTGACGGATTAGCTGCTCCCCCTTGCGCTCTATACATCATTATGCTGACCGGGATCAGACAGAGTCCGCTGCTGTTAAGCACAAGAAACATAATCATCGCATCCGTCGCCCTGTCTTTTTCCTTATTCAATGATTGCATCTCCTGCATTGCCCGGAGCCCCATAGGAGTAGCGGCGTTATCGAGGCCGAGCATATTGGCTGACACATTCATGAATATGGCCCCCATCGCCGGATGGTCTTTTGGGATTCCCGGAAACAAGCGCGAGAAGAAAGGGGATATCAGGCGTGCCATTCCATTTATTACGCCGGCATGTTCTCCGACGCGCATTATACCCATCCAAAGTGTCAGCACTCCTGTCAGTCCCAGGCTCACCTCAAAAGCGAAAGAAGCCTGAGAGAAAGATGAATTCATGATTTCAGACCAGATATCGAAGTTACCATGTGTAATGGTCTCTCCTGCAGCCATTAGAAAAGCCACAACCAGAAATCCGATCCATATATAGTTAAGTATCATAGTAAGTCTTGATTATGAATCAATATTAATGATGGCTGATTCAAAATTAAAAGTCTCAGCTCAATTGGATTCAGGTGAAAGAACCCTTCAGGTCGTTTAAGCATATAGTCCGGTCGGCAAGCGGAGCCAGACCGGAGAGTTCGTGGCTGACAAGAAGTACTGTCATGTTTTGTGAAAGACGCTTGATGAGAGCGTAGAAAAATTGTTCGAACTGCTTGTCAATATACGACAGAGGCTCGTCGAGTACGAGTAGTTCAGGCTTCCCAATTATTGCGCGGGCAAGAAGAGTGCGTTGCAGTTGGCCCCCGGATAGAGTCCCTATTGGCCTTTCAAGATACTCCCTCACGCCACATTCTCTTACTACTTCATCAATTCTTGAAGTCCAATCTTCGGGCAGACGGCAAAGCCAGCCTGTGCGCAATCCCGAGAGAATCGTATCTTTCACGGAAATAGGAAAGTGGGTGTCAATATTGTTTTTCTGAGGGAGATACCCTATCTTCAACTTTTTTATCGGGCGTCCATCCGCTCCAAAATATTCTACTTTCCCGGTTGTCGGCTTGAGGAGCCGGAGCATTATGCGCAGGAGTGTCGTCTTACCTGATCCGTTAGGACCGGATAATATGACAAAAGAACCCCTGCGCAATGAAAGATTGACATTACGCAGAGGCCATTTGCCGTCAAAATCCATTCCTACGTCAGAAAGTCGCAAGATATCTTTATCATCTGCTTTCATCAGAGGGCAGAGTTCATTCTTTTATATACATACATTTTAGGCTTTACATATTCCTTGGAAGGAGATGAATAGCCGGGGAGTACGATCGCTGCATCTCCCTTTTCAATCCAATCGACTACGGCGTCGGTCCATTTATTAATACCTGCACGAGTAGGATGAGGGTTAGTCTTGCTTTGACGCGGAAGTGTCAGATTAAGACTTGGGAAGAAGTGGGTAGCTCCGAGTTTTGTTTTCAACCAGCTGTCGAGTGTCGGACCCCACTTCGGTTTTCCCGGCCATGAACATGGACCTACCCAGATTACGGGCACCGGGCCGATAGCCTCCATCAGTTTGGTCATTGACGTGCCGAGTTGGGTCTCCGGATTGGTAGTCCCCATCTCATTCATACCCAGACAAATTACTATTGCATCCGGATTGGCTTTTGAGATATAAGATTTGAGTTTGGAAGCATTGCTACCATATTTTTTGATTGTAGCTCCGTCCCATACCAGCGTAGAGACTTCAAATCCATTCTTATCGCCGTAAGCCTGCAGGCGTTCAGCCATCCATCCGGTCATGGAATCTCCGAACACGAATAACCTCTTCGCCACCGGCTTCTCCGCCATAGCGCAAAGCGCGACCATCATCACCATCAAAACGCAGGCAGAAAGCCTGCGTAAATTATTCTTTATTTTCATAATTTATATCTAATATTACTATAACAAACTCAATTCAGAAAACGCACAAAGACTCTACAAAAGTAACTAAAATTATCTGAAACCACAAATTTAAACTCGTTTTCTTCATGTCATAGTGCATATCAAAAAGGCGTGAGAATCTGATAGATTCTCACGCCTTGGCTTTGAGTGCGCACGAAGGGACTCGAACCCCCACGTCGTTAGACACTAGATCCTAAGTCTAGCGCGGCTACCAATTACGCCACGTGCGCTCGTCTGGAATGCAAAGTTACAAAAAAATTCTGATACTCCATAATTAAATTTCACTTTTATTCTTTTGGGATTGCGTTTTTTCTCAATTTTTGACCATTTTTTACCTTTTTCTTGGTCATTGACTTTTTTTTTCATATATTTGCATTGATGTAGCCCTTTCTCGCAATCGCACTATAACCTATGGCAGAAAACCTTACTCCTGACGAACTCACTCCGGAGGAAAACCTCAACCCTTCCTCCGAAAAAGATATGACATTATCGGACGACTCTGATTTTAACGCAGACTCCGATGTGAATGAAGATCCCGAAAAGCCGAAGTACACGATTCCGGGCATGGGCTCGGATAGACGTACTCTTCTTTCGGGAATGTTCAAGGATTGGTTTCTGGAATATGCATCCTACGTAATTTTGGAGCGTGCGGTGCCGCATATTGACGACGGGCTGAAGCCTGTGCAACGGCGTATTCTCCACTCCATGCAGACACTCGACGACGGGAGATTCAACAAAGTCGCCAACATCGTCGGCAATACCATGCAATATCATCCTCATGGTGATGCCTCAATCGGAGATGCGCTTGTCCAGCTTGGTCAGAAAAACCTACTTGTTGACACTCAGGGTAACTGGGGTAATATACTGACCGGCGACGGAGCGGCTGCCGGGCGTTATATCGAAGCTCGCCTCTCTGAATTTGCATTGGAAGCAGTCTTCTCGCCTGACATTACCGAATGGACTCCATCCTACGACGGACGTAAGAAAGAACCCGTGACCCTTCCGGTCAAATTCCCTCTGCTGCTCGCTCAAGGAGTGGAAGGGATCGCAGTAGGTCTGTCATCAAAAATACTCCCTCATAACTTCAATGAAATCTGCGACGCAGCAATCGATTATCTCGAAGGCCGCGAATTCCGGTTATTACCGGATTTCCAGACAGGAGGTCTGCTTGACGCTTCCAGATACAATGACGGGGCAAGAGGAGGAAGCGTAAAGATTCGCGCAAAGATCGAAAAGCTCGACAGTAAAACTCTTGCCATTACCGAGATACCCTACGGCAAAACTACAACAACACTCATATCATCCATCCTTTCCGCGATGGATAAGGGCAAGATAAAGGTAAAACATGTAGACGATAACACCTCGGCTACGGCCGAAATCCTCGTACATCTTACGCCCGGCACTTCATCCGATAAAGCTATCGATGCCCTTTACGCCTTCACGGACTGCGAGGTAAGCATCTCCCCAATCTGTTGCGTCATCCGCGACCGAAAACCTAATTTCCTCACCGTAAGCGACATTCTGCGCCATAGCGTCGACCATACGCGCGAGATGCTGCTGGAGGAACTTAATATAAAGCTGGGTGAAAACCGCGAAGCCATGCTATTTGCTTCGCTTGAGAAGATTTTCATAGAAAACCGCATGTATAAAGATGCCAAGATTGAGCAGGCTCCCGATATGGACACGGCAGTAGAACGCATCGACCGACTGATGGACCCGTTCAAACCTCAATTCTTCCGTCCTCTCACACGCGATGACATAATGCGCCTTTGGGAAATCCGGATGGGACGAATCCTCAAATTCAATTCGGAAAAAGCAAATGAAAAAATAGCCCGGCTGCAATCCGATATAGAGCAGATCTCATATGATATTGATCATATCAGGGAATTTACTATTAAATGGTTTGCCCATCTGAAGGAAAAATATGGATCCGCTTTCCCGCGACGCACGACCCTACGGGGATTTGATTCCATAGAAGCTACCAAAGTTGCCGAAGCCAACAAACGCCTCTTCTTCGACAAAGAGGGAGGATTCATCGGCATCGGTCTTAAAGAAGGGGAATTTAAATTCACATGCTCCGACATAGATGATATATTAATCATCTACAGGGATGGGACTTATAAGATAATGAGGGTTCAAGACAAACTCTTTGTCGGCAAAAAGATCCAGCATATAGGTCTCTTTAAAAAAGATGATAAACGCACTATCTACAATCTCATCTACCGCAATGGCAAAGAAGGCGAATACTATAAAAAGCGTTTCTTCATAAAAGGTTTGACCCGCGAGAAAATCTACAATATGACAAAAGGTCTTCCGGGTTCTAAGATTGAGTATTTATCAGTTAATCCTAATGGAGAAGCCGAGACTGTCAAGGTCACTCTTACCGGCAAGCCAAATGCTACGGGACGCCCGCCGCGTAATCGAGAATTGCTCGTGGATTTTGCCGACCTGGCCTTAAAAGGGAAGGATTCCCTTGGCAATCTCGTGACTAAGTTCCAGGTCAAATCAATCACTCTTGAAAAACGTGGAGGCTCGACTTTAGGAGGCCGCGAGGTTTGGTTTGACCGCGATGTCCTGCGCCTGAACTATGACGGAAGAGGTGAAAGTCTCGGCATCTTCCAGGGTGATGACCAGGTGCTGGTCATCACTAACGACGGACAGTTCTATACTACCTCCTACTCCGACGAGAATCACTACGATGACAATATCCTGCGGGTTGAGAAATTCAATCCGTCAAAAATATGGACGGCTGCCCTTTTCGATGCCTCATTAGGCTATCCTTATCTCAAACGCTTCAACTTCGAAAGCAACTCGAAACCGCAACGCTATATAGGCGCGGATGACAAATCCAGACTGTTACTTCTGACAGATACGTATTATCCTCGCCTGGAGGTAAAGTTTGGTGGTAACGATGCTGTCAGGCCTCCATTGGAGATTGACGCAGAAGAGTTTATCGCCGTCAAGAGTTATAAAGCCAAAGGAAAGCGACTCACGACTTTCACGCTCGACTCCATTACAGAACTCGAGCCTATCCGATTCCCCGAGCCTGAACCTGAGACTCAGATTGAAGAAGCCGAAGTAATAGAGCCGACGGCCGGTGATGATCATTCATCCGGCCCGGTCGTGATACAAGGCGATCTTTTTGACTTTGATAATGGACTTGGTGACAACGATTAACTGAACTGATGCAGGCATCTTTTGCTTTGCCTGCCAAAAATAAAAAAGTAAGAGCGACATGAGACGATTATACACTATTACGGCAATTCTGGCCATAATAATATCTTCGTCATTCTCAGCATCGGCACGCGAAAACGAAAGGCCGGACTCGACAACAGATCTCTCCAGGCCCATCACATCGATATATTCTTTGGAAATTGGAAAGCAATGGGCTCGGTCGACATTTCTGTCTCCTTATTATTATAGCGGCACTAATTATTCTCTGACAGGGACTTGGAGTAAGGCCATGCCATTTGCACCCGACAAAGCGATGATGACTTTCGACAGTCGCATAGCCGCTTGGACTCGACTGACCAATCCCGCAGGAAATGCCTCCATGCAGGGATTCGATATCAATTTTTTCTGGGGCATGCAGGCCTATAAAAGACTCCCCCATTCCATTACGATAGGCATAGGAGGAGGTCCGGAACTGGATGGAGGCGTACTGACACTTCTCCGCAACAGCAATAACCCCGTATCTGTAAATTTGTCGGCAGCCTTTTCAGCCAACGCAGGAATCACCTGGCAAGGGCGAATAGGGCGACTCCCCGTCTCAGCAACATGGTCGCTGCGTATCCCGATTGTCGGGGCATTCTTCATGCCTGGTTATGGTGAGACCTACTACGAGATTTATCTGGGAAATCATTCGGGTTTGGTCCATGCTTCCTGGCCGGGAAATCATCTGAGATTTAATTCACGGTTAGCCTTTCAACTCGACTTAGGGAGAACTGCCATGGAAGTTGGCTATAGAATGATTACTGACCGCATGGCCGCCAACAATCTCGTAACCCGTCAGCTTACCCATGCCTTCACAATCGGCGTCATCCCCCATGGGCTCGGAAGAAAATCCGGAAAAGATAAGAGTGAGAATCGTGTATATTTCTAAGAATAAGGGGCGAAATATGAAGATTATCAGCAATTTTAAGAATAGTTTTTTCTCAATCCTGATCCACGCTTCTGTTATTATCTCAGCCATGGCGCTGTCAGGATGCGCGCAAGAACCTTCCGACCCGTCTGATCCATACGTCAACTTCGACGCATTGGCCGACATCATCGATTCGCGCTATTGCTTCTTTGCCGACAAAAATATTGACTGGCAGGAAGTCAGAGAGCGCTATCGCAAGCGCATAAATCCCGGGACAAAGCAATTGGAACTCTTCAACATATGCGCTGAGATGCTCGACGAACTGCAGGATGGCCACGTAAATCTAACATCACGATTCAATACGAGTTATTACAGGAAATGGTGGTCGGATTATCCTCAGGATTTCAACCTCCGTACACTCCAGGAATATTATCTCGGATTCAACTACGGATCGACCTCAGGAATGTTATATAAATACTTTGAAGATATAGAGGTCGGCTACATCTATTACCCTTCCTTCTCTTCCGGAATCTCGGAACTGAACCTGGATTATGTCTTGGCTCAGCTCTACGACAGCAAGGCTCTTATAATCGATATCCGCGATAATGGCGGAGGACTACTGACCAATATCGACGTCCTCATCAGACGCCTTATCGACAAAGAAATACCCGGAGGATCAATATGCCATAAGACAGGACCGGGCCACGATTCCTTCTCTTCACCTTACTATTTTACTTACAAATCCGCACCCGATTATCGGATTCATTATCTTGGAAAGCCTGTCTATATCCTGACCAACCGTAGCTGCTACAGTGCTGCCAATGCCTTCGCGGCAGTTGCGAAGTCTTTACCTAACGTAAAGATCGTGGGGGCACGCACGGGAGGGGGCGGAGGTCTCCCATTCTCATCCGAACTCCCCAACGGATGGAGCGTCCGCTTCTCCGCTTCTCCGCTTTATGGTCCTGACGGCGAAGTGACGGAGTTTGGTATTGACCCCAGTCCCGGATTAGAATGTCATTCCCCTGAAGAAGAACTCGCTCAAGGTCGCGATGCCATTCTTAACCTTGCTCTCCAACTGGCGGGTGCCAACTGATAATTCATACATTTCAACCTACCTTATTCACTCCGATGCGAAATCAATCCTTCTATTCCCCAATCCCTTCAGTAAAGCTTATTTTCGCAGTAATAGCGATAATTTTTGCTTCCCCCATTTCAGCGTTATCAGTTAATGACGAGATGACTCTTGCCGATTCGGCATCCCTTCCCGACTCTATGATAAAAGCCAAAGTTTCATCTACAAAGATTGTATATCTCGACGGACGCCCATCTGACAAGGAAATCCTTCAGTCCGACAAAGACTCTATCTACCGAGTCATAAGGACATTCTATTACGATCAATTCAGGCATTTTCAGGATCCGGATGCTCCATATTTCCTATTCATGAGTAAAGAGGCCGGGTTGTCGATGGGTATAGGAGGGAGTGTCAGAATGCGTGCCTATTATGATTGGAACGGTGCGGTCCCGACTCCTTCGTTCGCTCCCTTCACTATTCCTATTCCTGCCAATCCTCTCAATATGCGTCACTTCTCTACGACTCCGGCCGGCACCGGACTATTCTTCAGGGTAATAGGATATAACAAAACGCTCGGATCCTATCAACTTTATCTCGAGACAGATTTCACCGGCTATATGAGCCGGGGTCTGAATCTGAAAAAGGCCTATGCTATGGTCAGGGATTTCACAGTCGGATATGCGACCTCCACATTTTCCGACCCGGCAGCGCAGCCGGTAGTAATCGACGCCGCGGGCAATAATAATAAATTTACCTATACTTCGGTCCTGGTAAGATATATGCCCTGTTTCCGCAAACGCTGGCACATCGGAGTATCATTGGAAACTCCGGCTACGGCAGTCGATCAATCTACATCCATTGCCCGGCCACGCTCGGAATGGTTGCCTGATGCCGCAGCACTTGTGCAGTATCAATGGGCTGCCGGACAGCACGTCAGACTGAGCGGCATAGTGAGATCTCTCTCCTACCGCAATATGCTGACCGGCGAGAATCATGATCTGGCCGGCTGGGGCATAAATCTCAGTTCCGTTGCCCACCCTGCACCTTGGCTCACGACTTATGCCAATTTCACTACCGGCAAGGGGATCGCCGGACTTGGAGGCGACATGCAATATGGATTCTATGACCTTTTGGTCGATCCGGGCAATTCCTCACGCTTATACTCCCCTATGACAATCGGATGGTCGGCGGGACTGCAATATAATATCCGTCATGACCTCTTCGTATCTCTCGTAGCCAGCCAGACCCATCTGTCGACACGAGAGGGATCCCCTGAGGATGAATACAAAAATGGCACATTCGCATGTGCCAACGCTTTTTGGAATATACTGCCTCGCATAGCTGTAGCTGCAGAACTCGACTATGGTCGGCGCGTCAATGTCTCGGGAACCCATCGCAATGCATGGCGAGCCAATGTGATGTGCTCCTTCTCATTCTGATCTTTAGATCAGACTTATCTTACTAATTTGCCGGATAAAGAGTTATTCTTCCGCATAAGAGAGAATCGTCGGAGACTTGATGTCAACTCCGTATTCATTTGCAAACCGAAGTATAGCTTTTGCCAGTTTCGGCTTCAGGTCATCGGGGCAATAACGGAAATAAGCCTCGGCCGCACGCACATGAGCCGCATCGGGCATCGGAAATTCTCTTCTTTCGGGAAGACCGAACATACTGTCGGGAAGTTCGCGACGTTCGGCAGAATCTAATACATCATTCATAGTATTACAAATTTTGATAAAAACATACAAATAACAGATCAAAACCGGCTGCAACTAACAGGAGTTATCCCGATAAATCATAAGCGGCGAGTTATTGATCTATACTCTAACATTATAACGTTTGCAACGACCATAGGTTTGAAAAATATCCATGCAAGGCCCTAAAGATTAGAAAATTTTCAATGTAAGGATGAGTTATCCTTTGAAAAATGAGATTTTTTTTGTAATTTTGCTTGTTATTAAGAACAAGACGTCTATAAAATATTATGTTCAGAGATAAAACCTGCGGCGAGTTGCGTCTCGCCGACTGTGGCTCCGTCGTGCGTCTCGCAGGATGGGTGCAGCGTGTGCGCAAAATGGGCGCAATGACTTTTGTTGATCTCCGCGACCGATATGGCATCACTCAAGTACTGTTCAATCAGGAAGTTAATCCGGAGCTTTGCGATATAGCCAACTCTCTCGGCCGCGAGTATGTAGTAGAAATCACAGGACGTGTAGAAGAGCGTACTTCCAAGAATCCCAATCTCCCTACGGGCGATATTGAAATTTACGCTTCCGGTGTCAAGATCCTCAATAAGTCAGAAATTCCTCCCTTTACAATCGAAGATAATACTGACGGCGGCGATGATCTCCGCATGAAATACCGCTATCTCGATCTGCGTCGTCCTTGCGTTAAGAAAAATCTCGAACTGCGTCATAAAATGGCTTTCGAAATCCGGCGTTACCTTGACTCCAAGGGATTCCTCGAGATCGAAACTCCGATACTTGTCAAATCTACTCCCGAAGGAGCTCGCGACTTCGTTGTCCCCTCACGCATGAACCCCGGAGAGTTTTATGCTCTCCCTCAGTCTCCTCAATTGTTTAAGCAGCTGCTTATGGTCAGCGGCTACGACCGCTATTTCCAGATTGCGAAATGCTTCCGTGATGAAGACCTGCGTGCGGATCGCCAGCCGGAATTTACTCAGATCGACTGCGAGATGAGTTTTGTCGAGCAGGAGGATGTCATCGACATGTTCGAAGGCCTCGTAAAGCATATATTCAAATATACCAAAGATATTGACTTCACGGAGCCCTTCCCCCGTATGACATGGGCCGATGCGATGAGACTCTACGGCAGCGACAAGCCCGATATCCGATTCGGAATGCCTTTCGTCGAACTGACGGATCTCGCGCAGGGCAAAGGATTCAGTGTTGCCGACGACGCCCAGATCGTAGTTGGCATCTGCGCTCCCGGGTGCGCATCATATACCCGCAAACAACTCGACCAGCTCACAGACTTCGTGAAGCGCCCGCAGGTCGGCGCCAAAGGCATGATCTGGGTAAAATTTGAAGCAGACGGTTCAGTCAAGAGTTCCGTAGGCAAATTCTATACTGAAGAGCAGCTTAAGGAATGGGGGCAACGTGCGGATGCCAAACCCGGCGATCTGCTTCTCGTCCTGACCGGAGAGACCATGAAGACACGCAAGCAACTCTGCGAACTGCGTCTCGAAATGGGCAATCGCCTTGGGCTCCGCGATAAAAATGTATTCGCACCCCTCTGGGTCGTAGACTTCCCACTCTTCGAATGGGACGAAGAGACTCAGCGCTATTATGCCATGCATCATCCCTTCACCTCTCCCAATCCCGAAGATATCCCGATGCTGAAGACCGACACCGGCAACGTCCGAGCTACTGCCTACGATATCATTGTCAATGGCACAGAACTGGGCGGCGGATCGATCCGTATCCACGATGCCGAACTTCAGGATCAGATGTTTGAGCTCCTCGGATTCACTCCTGAGCGTGCCCACGAGCAGTTCGGTTTCCTCATGGATGCCTTCAAATATGGCGCACCCCCTCACGGCGGACTCGCTCTCGGTTTCGACCGCTTCGTCTCCATCCTTGCAGGCCAGGACACAATTCGCGATGTCATCGCCTTCCCGAAGAATAACTCCGGCCGCGATGTCATGAACGAATCCCCCTCACCTATCGATCAGGCCCAGCTCGACGAACTGCAGCTCGCTCTCGCCCCGGCATCTAAAGAATAAGAATGATTAGAGTCAAAGATATAGCTAAAGCGATTGAGGATTTCGCCCCCAAAAGTCTTCAGGAATCATACGACAATACCGGCCTGCAGGTAGGGAATCCTGACATGATCGTCAGTGGGATTCTGCTCTGTCTGGACGTGACGGAAGAGATTATGGCAGAAGCTCGCCGGCGTAAATGCAATCTGATTGTCAGCCATCATCCTCTGCTCTTCACCGGACTGAAGCAGATCACAGGACAAAATCCTACCCAACGGATTGTCATGGAAGCGTTGCTCCATAATATAGCGATCTACGCGGCCCATACAAATCTCGATTCCGCACGCCGGGGTGTCAGCCACGAAATTGCCCAGGCCTTGAATATCTCGAATGTCAAGCCTCTTATACCCAATGATCAGGATAATGAGACCGGATTGGGGATCATCGGAGAGATCAAGCCTACTCCCAAGCTTGAATTCCTCCGCAAGGTCAGCGAAACTCTTAAAGTCGAGCATCTGAGATATTCGGCTCAATCCCCGCAGATAGTCATTCGTAAAGTGGCATTGTGCGGAGGATCGGGCGCTTCAATGATCCGCGAGTCCATGGCTGCCGGAGCTGACGCATTGCTGACAGGCGATCTCAAGTATCATGACTTCACATCCTACGGCTATGCTATCCTGCTGGCCGACATCGGCCACTATGAAAGTGAATTATGCACCAAACGCCTCTTCTCCCGCATAATCCGTGAAGCCTTCCCGGATGCAGTCATATACTTCGCTGAATCGGAATCAAACCCTATAGCATATATTTGATGGCACCTGAAGGTTGAGCAGCTCAACATAAATCAAAAAAATTCAGAAATATACAATAATACAATGGCAGAAAAGAAATCCGAAAAAGAACGCAGTGTAGAAGAGCGCCTCAAATCGCTCTATAAGCTGCAGACAATCCTATCGGAAATCGACCGCATCAAATTCCTGCGCGGCGAACTCCCCAACGAGGTGAAAGACCTCGAGGATGAAATCATCAGGTATCAGACCCGCATTCAGAAGTTTACTGACGAAATCGCCGAAGCCCACAGCTTCTGCGATGCAAAACATCAGGAAATCGAAGACCGCAGGCAGAAGATCGCGCGCTACGAAGATCAGATCAATAATGTCCGCAACAACCGCGAATATGCCTTCCTCGAAAAGGAGAAGGAATTTGAAAGCCTCGAAATTGAACTCGCCGAGAAGAATATTCGTGAAGCCAACGCAAAAATCGAACAGAAAGAGCGCGACATAGAGAAGGCCAAGCAGGACCTCTCCGACCAGGAGCATATTCTTGAAGAGAAGAAAGCTGAACTTCAGGAAATCGTCAGCGAAACCCGTGCGCAGGAAGAAGACCTCCGCACCCGCGCAAAGGCACTCGAGACTGAGATTGACCCCTATACTCTCGCCGCATTCAAGCGTATCCGCGGCAACGCCCGCAATGGACTCGGAATAGTGACAGTGCAACGCTCCGCATGCGGAGGCTGCTTCAACCGCATCCCGCCTCAGCGTCAACTTGAGATCAAGATGCATAAGAAAGTGATCGTCTGCGAATATTGCGGACGAATCATGCTCGACGGCGCACTGGTCGGAGTGACCGATCCATCCGCAGAAGTTGCCGCAAAGCCCAAGCGCACACGCAAGGCTCCGACAAAGAAACCTAAAGAGGCATAATCCCGTCTTCGAAAATAAAGCAAGCCCGTCACCATTAAAATGACGGGCTTGCTTATTATTTTAGATTTTATTGATCCTTGTAATGTGACGGAGATTATTATAGACCGCCGTCGCTTCGCAAAGCGTCGATACGGCGCTGCAGAGCATCACGCTCTTGCTCAAGAACCGCTATTTCACGAGCCTTACGATTACGATGATAATTCTGAAGAGCCTCGCGGGCTGCGTCCAGACCGGCATACATCACATCGAAATCCGCATCCGGAAGATTCTCTATCATATTGATAAGATCAGGAAGGCTCTGAATATGCCTGATGACTTCAGCCGAAGTCAATCCTCGCGATTCTGAAGCTTTCTTACGACGTCGGCTCCCCTTCTTATCATCACGGCGATATTTCCAGGACATGATTATTGCATACTGCCTGTCGATGGGTTTTGACCGGAATTCGAGACATTTTTCCTCGCTCTTTCCATGCAGATAGTCTGCCATATATTGATTGACCGTAGCTTCTCTTTTAGTCATAATTCTGAGTAAGTTAAAAAATGATTTACGAAGTTAGTCAAAATTTTTCATTTTTTAAATGATAAATCTTGATTTCATCATCTTTTCTTGCTAATTTTACATTATAAAACGCCGTGTTGCCTCCTATCAATTACTCTATCGGGCAATCGGAGAATAATCGAAGAATCTTATTCATACTATATATATGCGAAACGACGAAGAACTTTCCGGCCTCTCACTTCTCGGCAATCAGGGAGTTGCATATCCGCAGGACTACGATCCGGGATTACTCGAAACCTTTGACAACAAACATCCGGATAATGAATACGTAGTGACTTTCGACTGCCCGGAATTTACGACATTATGCCCCAAGACCGGTCAGCCTGATTTCGGGCACATCTATATTTCATATATTCCCCGCAGAAAGATGGTGGAGAGTAAGAGTCTGAAACTATATCTCTTCTCCTTCCGTAATCATGGCGACTTCCATGAGGATTGCGTCAATATCATCATGAAGGACCTCTGGAATTTGATGGATCCTAAATATATCGAAGTAAGAGGACTCTTCATGCCGCGCGGAGGCATCAGCATTTTCCCGTTTGCCAACCGTGGCGACGATGAGCATAAGCATCTCGAACAGCAACGCCTGACGGCAGCATTCGCTGAGAATATAAAAGCCTATCAGCTCCGCACATTATAAGTAACCATTCTTAACTTAAGGATTTAGCCTCATGATAGAGATCAAGACAATCCTCCCCGCCCCCGGCGGATGTGACGCTGTGGCAGTCATTTCGGGAGGAATGGATTCAGTAACAATGCTTCATGAATATAAGGATCGAATAGCATTGGCCGTCACATTTGATTATGGATCCAATCATAATGCCCGTGAAATAGAGTGCGCTCGTAAAAACTGCGATATGCTCGGGATCGAACATCTTGTCATTCCCTTGAAGTTCATGGGTGATTATTTCGAAAGCTCACTCCTTTCCGGCGCAGATGCCATTCCGGAAGGTCATTATGCCGATGAAAACATGAAGAGTACTGTCGTGCCCTTCCGCAACGGCATTATGCTCAGTGTTGCATGCGGCCTGGCAGAGAGCCGAGGATTAAAATTCGTCATGCTCGCAAATCATGGAGGTGATCATGCCATCTATCCTGACTGCAGAGCCGGATTCATTGAAGCCATGAGTCGGGCTATGGAAGAGGGCACATATGACCACGTCTCTATCTTAGCCCCCTATACGAATATTACCAAATCCGACATCGCCCTTCACGGCAAAGCCCTCGGACTTGATTATTCACTTACCTACAGTTGCTATAAAGGGCGCGAGAAACACTGCGGACGCTGCGGCACATGTGTCGAACGCCGCGAAGCGCTCGCAGAAGCCGGAATACCGGATCCGACGGATTATGAATGATTATTCTTCGGTAATAATCATTCATGCATAATACTAAAACGCACCCGCCTCTATTCAGAGTGGGTGCGCTTGATTTATTATAGGTTGGCAATTAGATTACTTTCAGATTTTTATCTTTTCAGCCCTGCCTTTATGTAATCGCACATAGATACCGGGCTCGAGATGACCGGCATTGACCCTGCGGCCATCCAGCGTATAATAGACCGGATCTGATTCATCTTCAATCTCTATTCCTTCTACTTCAGTGGTCGCCCCCGGAATGATGATTTTCACATTCTGATCCATATTTAGATAATTGCCGAAAGCGGTTTGCTCGAAAACATCGCCGGGGATTGTCACTGTATATTCGCCCGGAGTTTTGAATACTTTAAAGAAGTTGACCATCATATATTTATCGCCATTGGTCGGGATATTGAGGCTACTGATCGGAATTGACGCAAGGGTTGAGCCATTAAGAGTAAGAGTGATGGCTTTACTGCGATCTTTAACCTTCATTCTGAAAGGATAGAAAAGCTCTATTCCGGAGAATGACTGCCCTCTCTGAAGGGTAAGACTGTCGGTAGCTTCTCCATTAACGATAACACGCAGATTTGCAAGACTACACTTGTCACGTCCCTTAACTCCATAGCCCGGGAAATTCAGGACCTCCTTTCCTTTCAGCACTCTCGGCGATAGGGAAACGCAGTAATAACCGGTCTCCATCATATCAGGATTATTTTCATACGACAACGGCGACTGCGGCTTTGCCATCTGCATGGTGATCGTGCGTTTTTCTTCATCAATAGCAGTGATGACAAGCGTGCCGAAATAGTACCCGTCGTAATTCAGTTTGTCGGCTTCTGCAGTACCGGTCTGGGTGAGGAAAGCGCCCGTGCTTTTGATTTTTCCGGCGCCTGTTGTATCAAGTGAATAGCGCGCAGGATATGAAAGAGTAAATTCGCATAAATCTGAGGGGATGAGATTCTCGGCAGGAGACGGAGAAATAGAGAATCCGTCTTCTCCTACTGTGCGTACGTCATATTTTGAGAACTTCAGCGCCGGATTACTCATTACTTTCCCGTCGAGAGTGACATTGACGGCATTCTTGGGAATTTCAAGATAATACCACTGCCGGCCGAGCCCGTAGGTAAGAGCTTTGATCGAGGCCGGATCATTGGCCTTCATAACCAGCTTGTTTCCTTGGGGCTCAAGAGAATAGGTTGTTTGCCGAGTCAGATCGTTTTTATAGAAATCATAGACGTAAAGTGCTACCGGCACTGAAGAAGAGCCTGCCCCGGCAACCGCTCCCTCAGGGAATGAGAGAGTAAATGTCTCCAGATCCGAAGGCTGGTAAAGCCCCGGTTTGGGTGAGATATCATATTCCGGAAAGTCTACTATAGTGAAGCTGAAGGAATATGAGGCATTTATGGATACGGGAGGCACTTCCCCCTCACCCAGCGTAGGATCAAGTTCTATTGCCATTTCTACCAGATGCTCCGGAAGTGTGATCGTGTAAGTCCCGGGCAGATTTATTAAACCGGGGCAGATCACGAAATCGCTTGTCGACTTATTAGAGAATTTCACCTTGGAGACATCCGCAGAACTTACATTCTTATAAAATTCTCCATCCCGTTCGATTCCTATAAGCTTATTCCGGAGGATTTTCTCTATCCCGAAAACTCCGCCACCAGGCATCGTGACGGTAATTTCATCTACCCCTACGGAGGAGGCTATTTCCTGCCCTTCCGAAGGATCTGTCGACAATGGCATGACCGTTTTGTACTCCACGGCCATAGCAGCTGTAAAAGAGCTGAATAGTAATGCGGACAGAATCGCGCCTGTTTTAATGCTGTTCATTGGGTGTGATTTAAAGTTTGGAGGCTCAATGCCATATGGTTGTTTGGTTGGACTTTCGCAAAATTAATCAAAATATTTCAGTTCACAATACTTTCTGCCTGATTTTTCGATTTTTCCGCTGTCAGATGCAAATTGCGAATTTAGCCCCCCAGCCTTAAGAAATGTCATTCCCGTGTTGGAGGTATTACGTGTTGGAGGTGTTATTAGAGGGGCTTGTCAGGGGATATTGATCAGCCGATGGAGCTGTACTGAAAGTGTCCAACGCGGATCAGCCTTGACTTTCGCAATTGTGTCACGCAGGATTCGCTCGCGCTCTTCATCCGCCTCTACGAAACATGGTTGAAGAAACATGCCGGTTTCCTCATCGCATTGCGAAAGATCGAAATATTGCCCGAGATCCTGCCCGACATTGACAACTTTTATCTCGTCAGCCCTTTGCAGACGCAACTCATCTCCGCCATCCGACATTCCCATCTTGGGAGAGAATGTCACCCAATCTATCCCTTCGGGAAGTGAATTTGTGCCGTTAGTCTCGATGGCTATGTATTTGCCGGCCTCATGGAGGGCTTCCAGCAATTCATCATTGACATAAAGGGATGGCTCTCCACCGGTCAAAACGACCAGTGGGGCATGATACCGCGACACTTCCGCAATGATTTCCTCCGTCGACATGAGGCATGCCGAAGAATGATCCGTATCGCAAAACGGACATTTAAGATTGCAACCCGAGAAGCGTACGAAAATTGCGGGGCGTCCGGCGTGAGTTCCCTCACCTTGCAGAGAATAGAAAATTTCGTTGATTGGATATGTCATCTCAAAAATATGCGTAAGCTCAGTAAATCAATCTTCTTTTTCGTAGATGGCTATATTTCCCTCGCTTTCCTGCACTTCGCAACGCCATGCGTTATCCACAGTCTCCACTACCCAACGGGCAATATTTTCGGCTGTCGGATTGAATGGCAGGACGTCGTTGAGAACTGCATGATCAAGAAGCTCCTGCACCTGATGCTTGACGTGAGTGAAATCTGTCACCATGCCGTCGGCGTTAAGTTCGCGCGACTTGCATTCTACCGTGATTATCCAATTATGGCCATGCAGTTGAGTACACTTACTTTCATAAGACAGACTCAACTGATGGGCTGCTGATATTTCAAGACGTTTTTTAACGTAATACACAATTCTTGAATTTATTGTAGTTTATTTTCCTCATTCATAGGGATATCTGTTTCATCCCCGTTTTCAGGCAGATTGTTATTACTCTCCCATTCTACTCCGAAGCGTTCTACGATAAGTCGGCAACGCTCGCATATCTGACGACAATCGGAAAGCAGATCCCTGCGTGCCTGCAGGCCTGCGAAATAGATCGGAAGACCAAACAGAAAGAGCAACATCATCATCCATCCAAGCCAGTCGCGGCGCGAAGGCTGATAGACCCAGACCTGACGCAATACCGGGAAGTCACCGAGCAGACCGACTATCTGCGGATCGCGGCAGTCAGTCAGATAATCTACCGTCGACTCCAATTCCTCCGAAAGATCCCTGACTGCTTCCGGAGAAATACCCTTCAGCCAATAACTCTTATAGGAAGGAATCCTGGCATATCGGGCCTCCAACGCTTTGGCGTCATCGTAAAGAGCATAAAGCCGCGATATTGCTTCCTCTTCAGTGATGTCATTGATGATTACCTCTTTCGATGCCACACTCCTGTGTGAGCGCGCGCCGACCAGTTTACGCAGGATTGCGACATACCGATCCTTATCGAAGACTGCGGAATCATTCATTGCCTTCCACGTGACATAGACGCCGAGCGGCGCAAGAATGAATGTCGACAGCCACATCCCTATCCAGACCTCTATCTTTCCATCCCGGGCCATTTTATAGCCCGTGTTGTCAATTATGTAGTAGACGACAAACAACAGAACCGATATAACCAGAGGAGTCCCCAATCCTCCCTTGCGGATGATCGCTCCCAGAGGAGCGCCTATAAAGAAGAATATTATGCACGCTACCGAAAGAGTGAATTTTTTTATTAGCTCTATATCGTTGCGACGTAATATGCGCAGTTCATCATCCATCATCTGGGCGCGGAAAATCAGAGCCTCCCTGCGCCGCTCGGCGACATTCATCGCATTACCGAATATCTCCGCCTTGGATCCGTCCTGCAATCCTCCGATAAGAGTGTCTACGTCAATTGCCTTTACTTTAGCCAACACTTCATCCATATCCTCAGAGAATGTAAACTTCGGATGCCCGGAGTTTACGCTTACATTTGAGCCTGCGGAGTTCGCTTCGGAATTGACCGCAGATGAAGAATGACCGTAATGGAGGGAATCCGAAGCCCCGGGCGCATTCTGGGAAATCATGGGATTCTGAATCCCTGATGAGCTTATACTACCCGAATTCATAGCCGCCATTTCGTAATTCTGAGCGGCCACTGCAACTCGGGCAGTGCGGATCATCTCCAGATCTGACTGGACGATAACCGGCTTATTGCCTTCTCCGATTGAATCGATGCGCCGCGACATAGAATCCATTGAAACGAGAAGTTCATCGATATTCTTACCGACATATTGCTTTCTCATCCCCTCTTCATCAAGGCGATTGAAATTCGCGTCAAATGGGATCAACACTTGCTTGTCGAGGAATGTCTCTCGCCTAAACGGAGTGTTCAGACCGTTCTGCCGATTATTCTGATCCCGCAAATTCTCAAACTGCTCCCCTTGATAGAGATGCAGATAAAGATAACGCATATCGGGAGTGAAGGCCAGGCGGGCAGAATCCGCTGAAATAATGGTAGCGTTGTCGCCTCCGTTGCTGACATCATAGATCATGACTCCCCTCAGCATCCCCGTCTCCTTATCTTTCCCTTTGACATAAAGATTGAATCCGGGAATCTGATCATAGAAGACATCTTCGGGGATTTCAAGTTCCGGCGACTTCTGACGCATGGAAAAGAGAAGAGTCCACATTTTCACCTGAGCTTTGGGCAAGACATCGTTTTGAAAAAAGAAGGCTCCGACTGCGATAAGTCCTACTGTGACTATCAGAGGCGCCATGACTCTCACGAGCGATATCCCGGATGCCTTCATTGCCGTGAGTTCGAATTTCTCCCCGAGATTGCCGAATGTCATCAGGCTGGCAAGCAGAATAGCCAACGGCAAAGCCATAGGCACCATGGATACAGCCGCATAGAAAAATAATTCTCCAAGCACATCCATGCTCAGTCCCTTGCCGACAAGGTCATCGATATACTTCCATAGAAACTGCATCAACACGATGAAGAGCACGATGAAAAATGTCATCGCGAAGAGCGGAAGAAATGTCTTCAGCATGAATCTATGTAAGCGCTTGAGTAGAATCACAACGCGAATTTAACACTATTTCCCCTTTTAATCAAAAAAAATGGCGAAATTGCACCTTTCGTGCCTCTATTTTTATTAACTTTGCGGTATGGATACTCCCCCGCGAGTAGTATTTTTGTTGCGACGCTTTTTCATGGCGTTAAAACTTATATAATCCCGGCCAACCCTTCACGACAATTCAAAAAACCTAAATATAAAGACCATGACACTATTCGAACGTCTTACGGCGACTGCCCAGTCAATGCCGCAGCGCCTTGTTCTCCCCGAATCGACCGAGCCCCGCACGCTTCAGGCAGCGGATCGCATTCTGGCCGATAAGATTGCCCGCGTTGTCTTCATCGGCGATAAAGATGAAATTATGGCTGAAGCCGAGAAGCTCGCCCTTAAGAATATCGCTCAGGCAGAAATCATCAATCCTCTCGACAAAGAATTCACCGCCAAATACGCCGAGCTATTCCATGATCTCAGAAAGAAGAAGGGCGTAACTATGGAAATGGCTGAAGAGCAGGTCAAAAATTCCCTCTATCTCGGATGCCTTATGATCAAGGCCGGAGATGCAGACTGCATGGTAGCAGGAGCGCTTAGCCCGACATCCCACGTGCTTCGCGCCGCATTCCAGGTCCTGAAGACAAAGCCCGGCATTTCTGTAGTCTCCGGAGCCTTCATCATGTTGCTTCCCGAGAATGTGCCCTATGGCGATGATCACATGCTTATCTTCGCAGACTGCGCCGTTGTGCCTGACCCGACAAGTGAAGAACTCGCTCAGATCGCTGTTGAGACCGCTAAAACCACTAAAAACATTGCCGGACTCGATCCTCGCGTTGCAATGCTCAGCTTCTCGACATGGGGTAGCGCCCAGCATGAGCGTGTCGACAAAGTACGCAATGCTGTGGAGATCGCCAAGCAGATGGATCCGAGCCTCGTGATCGACGGCGAGCTCCAGAGCGACGCAGCCATTGTCCCCGACGTAGCAGCCAAGAAAGCTCCCGGAAGCGATGTAGCCGGACGCGCCAACACTCTGATCTTCCCCTCGCTTGAAGTCGGTAATATCGCCTATAAACTCGTGCAGCGTCTGGCAGGTGCCGGCGCGGTCGGACCAATCCTTCAGGGTCTCGCAGCTCCCGTCAACGACCTCTCACGCGGCGCTACGGTTGACGATATCGTCAATACCATCATCGTCACCTGCAACCAGGCTATCGGCGAAAAGAAGCAATAAAATCAACTAAATAAGTAATAAGGTCCGATCAAAAAAGACCTTATTACTTATCACTTATTACTTTATTTTTGAAAAAATATGAAGATTCTCGTGCTCAACTGCGGAAGCAGCAGCGTTAAATACAAACTCATCGAATCTGACTCGAAAGAAGTGCTCGCCGAAGGAGGCGTAGAAAAAATCGGTCTGTCTGACTCTTTTCTGAAATTCAAACGCCCCGATGGATCCAAGGAGACGATCGTCGTCGACATGCCGGATGCAAAGGAAGCTGTCCGCCAGGTGCTTAAAGTGCTGACCGATCCCAAAGAAGGTGTTATCAAGAGCTTTGACGAAATTGAAGCCGTAGGCCACCGCGTGGTGCATGGAATGGAGAAGTTCAATAAATCCGTACTCATCACTCCGGAAGTTATCGAAAAGGTAAAGGAGTGTTATCCCGTTGCTCCGCTTCATAATCCCGCCAATATCACCGGTATTGAAGCAGTCTCCGAGATCCTCCCCGACGTGCCTCAGGTAGGAGTCTTCGACACGGCCTTCCATCAGACAATGCCCGCCAAAGCCTTCATGTATGCCCTGCCTTACGAGGATTATGAAAAGTACGGAGTACGCCGCTATGGATTCCACGGCACCTCCCACCGCTACGTTTCACAACGCGCCTGCGAATTCCTCGGAGTCCCCTATAAGGAGCAGCGCATCATTACATGTCATATCGGCAACGGCGCTTCAATCACCGCCATCAAAGACGGCATCAGCATCGATACATCCATGGGTCTCACACCTACTGAAGGTCTCATGATGGGCACCCGATGCGGCGACGTCGATCCGGGCGCACTCGTCTATCTCATGCAACGCCTCAACCTGGATGCCGACGGCCTGATGAAGCTGATCAACAAACAGAGCGGAGTAGCCGGAGTTTCCGAAATCTCAAGCGACATGCGCGATATCGAAGATGCCGTAGCACGTGGCGAAGAGAAGGCGATCCTCGCTCTTGACATGTATGAGTATCGCATTCTGAAATATATCGGTGCCTATACTGCTGTGCTGGGCGGGGTCGACATTATTGTCTTCACCGGCGGTGTCGGGGAGAACCAGACAAGCACCCGCGAAAAGATATGCAAGCAACTCGAATTCCTTGGAGTGACCTTCAATCCTGAAGCTAATAAGGTTCGCGGCGAGGAAATAGTAATTTCCGGCAAGGATTCCAAGGTGAAGGTCGTAGTCATCCCTACCGACGAAGAGATGATGATCGCCCGCGATACTGCGGAAATCGTAGCATCTAAGTAATAACACTGTGCTTCTCGAAGTTTATTGGAATGCCGACCCGATCCTATTCTCATTGGGTCCGCTGACGGTACGCTGGTACGGACTGATGTTTGCCGTCGGCTTCTTTATCGGCTACCAGATTGTCGCCGCCATGTTCAAGCATGAGGGGGCTCCGGAGAAATGGCTCGGTATCCTTCTTGCTTATCTCGTCGTGGGCACAGTACTCGGCGCTCGCCTCGGCCATGTCTTTTTCTATGAATGGGACTATTATTCCCAGCACCCCGAAGAGATACTGAAGGTATGGAATGGAGGTCTGGCCAGCCATGGCGGGACAATCGGCAATATCATCGCAATCTTCATATTCTCTTGGTTTGTCAGCAAGAAGCCGGCGTCATGGACCTTCGATAAGGTTGTCGTCCCGATAGCATTGGTAGGCGGTCTTATCCGACTCGGCAATCTTATGAACTCCGAAATTTACGGCGGTCCGACTGATCTGCCATGGGGTTTCGTCTTTCTGCGCAACGGAGAGACAGTCCCCTGCCATCCTACACAACTCTATGAAGCCGGATGCTATTTCTTGCTGTTCGCGCTGTTGATGTGGATGTATTGGAGGCGCAATGCAGAGGAGCGCCCGTGGTTATTGACCGGAATATTCTTCATCTGGGTATTCGGATCCCGATTCCTGATAGAATACGTCAAGAATGTGCAGGTATCCTCCGAATACGAGATGATTGCCCGCTACGGCATGAATCTCGGCCAGATGCTCAGTATTCCCTTCATCCTGCTCGGAGTGGCACTCGTCATCATCGCGATGGTCCGTCCGCGTCAGCATTGGGAATTTCCCAACCGCTTCGCCCCGGATCCGGATGCGAAGGGTAAGAAGAAATAATCCCCGACCTGAAAGAGATAATCCCCGACCTGATAAATGCCCTGCGTTATGCAGGGCATTATTTTATTTAGTTTCCGACTTGCGATTTCATAAGGTCATAATAAACGCTCAGACGGCTTCGGAATGATTCCGAAGCCGTCTGAGCGTTTAAGTGCCATAGCGCTTAAGCGCAGGCCATATAGATGATGGCGCATCCGGCCAGCATCAGAAACATTATTAACTTTTTCATAATTCGTCAGTGTGATTTTAATTCTTAATTGTGTGTTCTATAGTATTACTCTTAGTGGAGATCTTTTCTTTACAGTAGTTCTCTCGATTAATGCCCGCTAACTTGAGCATAATATGTGTGTTTTATAGTATCCGATGTGTGTTCTACTAAGAAATGTATTTTTCAAGTACTATCTTAGATTAAGCGGCTCCTCTGAGCCTGATTACATTATATAAACGCCCGGAAGCCAATTATAGTTCACATCCCGGATTTCACTTTTCTGGGGGAATTTCGCCATTGGGCAAAACATGGTCGGGAACTCAGATAGTCCGGGTCCGACTGATGCTGATACGCCTCGCGTTCAAAAGATAGTTGTCCATAAGCATTGCCGGGCCTAAATAATCTCCATATCCATTCGATAAAATAGATAAGATAAAAGAAGATATATCCTAACTCCCTCATTTGGGCCGAATGGATAGCCTCATGATTGAGAAGCCGGCTGTCAATCTTTACAGGACCCTTTACAAAAAGCACTCCGAAAAGATTGATGGCGACAAATCTCCCGAACGGAATTATCTTATTTCTTACGATCAGCATTTTTAGCTTTAACTACGGTCTAATTTTTCCCGGCCAGACTCGTCAACCGCTCTTCAAGATCGATAGCTATTCCGGCATTTTTCTTGATAAAATAATATAGTTCAGCTACCGGTTGCAACATCGCCGGCGCATCATGCGGATCTCCAACGAAGTTAGTGATTGCGGCAGAGAGCGACTTATCGGTATTATCTATATCAGCAGATGGGGAATCGCTGAAGTATGACGCGGGATGCTGAGTAAACGCATCCTCGGAAGAAAACATCTGATATTCCGCTACAAAAGAAAATGCATCCTCCAGAATTTCCGGCCATTGCAGAAGATCGACTCGGTTCTGAAGCGAATCCAAAGCCATACTCAGTCGGGAAGCCGACTTAAATAGTCTCTCCGCCGCCGGAAGGCGGGTATTATCGATCGGAAGACCCGAAGGTTTGAAGAGGTCTTTCATATCCATAAAAGTAAAGTCCGGATTATACTTAGGAGAATCATCATCGCTTCTGATGGCCTCAGGAGTCGTCACTGCATAGCAATATGCAAGGAATGTATTCAGAGAATTGATCAGTGCAGGAATCGCTTTAAGCAGCATCACTTTATCTGAAGCCGCCTTAAGTTGCTTCTGCTTCTCCACTTCGGAAGCCACGTCAATTTCCGATTTCATAGAGCCCACTGCATTAAGGAAGAATCCAAGAAATATCAATCCGCACATAACCTCGACAGCCGTGACAGCCTGCGCTGCCGCATGCATCGGAGTGTAATCTCCGAAGCCGAGGGTAGTGATGGTTACAATACTGTAATAGAGCCATGAACCGAAATCTGTAGTGCCTCCATCCGGTATACGGAATTGTCCGTCGGGGAGCGCCCAATAGATAAGTGCAAAGAGCGGAGTGATGGCCACATAGATCCCTATCCATACAATAGGCCGGATATTACTTACTACGTGAAAAAAATGTTTAAGACGGTCGGATATGCTCATAGTATTAATCTTTAATTTTATTTTCGCAAGCGAAAATAAATTAGTTATTCTGGTATTCGGTTATTTAGTTGGGCTATTATTCGATTATTGAGTTAATATAAATTTAGTTGCTACATAACATCAATATGCGGATTCCGTATTCATAACCTTTTAAATATAACGCGACAAGAGAGCCAGGTGTTCGGAGTGTGGATTTGCATATTTAGCTTATATTATTTTGGGTTGCTACCCGAAAAGAGCACGAAATGAATATATATCGAACTTAATAGCATGGCCAGCAAAAATATGTTAAACTATGTTAACATTATATGAAAATAGAGTATTTTCACTAAATTTGCATTCGAAGACAATTCAACAACTATAAACTCCAACAAACTAATATCCAAGTAATCAAAATCAACTATATCAACATGAAACGTATAATTTTACTTTTTGCGCTTTTTGTCGCTGTATGTTCTTCAGTCATAGCTGATAAGAATACAACTCGTTATCAATGGACTGAAGAAGAATGGGAATCAATTGAACACAACTGGTGGGATTATGGTCAATGGATCGGTGGGGCCTTTTATGAGATAGAGCCCGGAATATATTATGAGCCTCACGAGAACCTTGAATATAAGTTAGATTCCATACATTATGCGGAGGAAATGAGAAAAGCTCCGGCTTATTTCTTTCAGATTGATGCGAAGAATCCCCGTGAAGGTATCTTAAAAGATTTGATTTCTCCGTGGAGCGAAGATTTCACGCATCACATAGTCATACCCTCTGCCGTGGTACCTGAAAAAATCGAATGGAAAGGGAAAGAATATACAGTCACCGCTTTGTCAGAGAGCCCCGGGTGTCAGGGTATAAAACTTGAATTGCCTTCTACTGCACGCTATATCTATTCAAACTGCTA